>CALYZQ010000013.1 GCA_945609985.1 uncultured Lachnospiraceae bacterium
CCATACCGTAAAAGGTCTGCATCTCCCTGCTATAATTGATAAATTGGATTTCAAGCAAGGATTTCACAGATAAGCACTACTGTGCTTCATTTGACATTAGAAATAAAGAATTTACCGGAATTTCTTTGCTTTAATGGTATTATAACAAGGGATATAAAATGTGTCAACTTATTTTTCAAAATTAAATTGTCGTATTATCGATAATTCAATGGATGGTCCTTTGCTTCATCGCCATCACAAAAACAAGAGCAGATACTGCAACTGCAATACCTGCTCTTGTCTATTTACCAATTTACAACCTATTGCGAAATTGCGGGGTATATCGTCCCCTTATAATAGGCGTAGGTTTTATCATCTCCTGTAACAATCTTATATAAATTTAATGTACCACAATACACCATACCATTTATTGTACTGCTGTGATTAATTGTACGCGGTGGAGTAACTATGCCATAGTAAATAACCTCTCTTGTAATCTCTATTCCACCCGTCGCACTGCTCCGAATATCGTTTTCAGAAACTGATTCCACCTCATATATCTCGTAATATATTCCCTCTTCCGTATAACCACTTTCTAAAAATACTCTTGATTCTTTTCTCAATTCCATAGCTGACACCGGCAATGTATAAAACAATGCCAACACTAATACTAAAATGGACAATCCTGCTTTCTTAAACATATTTCTTCTCTCCTAATTCTGCGATAATATTGTAATAATCCATTCTGTTACTCCCCAGTTTAACGCATCCTCTTTGTTTGTATAAAAGTACATATCAACTGTTACTGCGTCAACGGACAATTTCTCATTCTTCCATTCGGAATACACCGTATCAGCATATTTTTCACACTCATCCCTCCCGGTTCCCTTGCGGCATATAATCGCCATCTCATACGCCGTACCGTAGGCTCCGTCTTCATTGTATCTAGTATCCACAACCCGAAACTTGGGCTGTGAAAAATGAACTACAGCTAATACACCAGCAATTATCACCACTAATGCGGCAACACATAGAATAACCTTCTTCATATGTGCGTTATTCTTCTTAAAAGGTTTCAGCTTTATGCCCATCTGCACCTTCTGCAATGCTTCAACCGGATTAATAAGTTCCTCAAAAGCAACATTACATTTTTCAGCCAGACGCCTTTGTTCTTTTATACTGTCCGGACAATTCGTTCCAGTCTCCCACTTACAAAGAGTCGATGCGGAAACACCCAGCCATTCTGCCATCTGCTTTTGATTCAACCCTTTGCTTTCACGGAGATGTACCATTAATCTACCCCAGGCAACTTTATCCAATGTAATCCCTCCAGACACACATTAATATAT
Source organism: uncultured Lachnospiraceae bacterium (assembly GCA_945609985.1). Lineage (GTDB taxonomy): Bacteria > Bacillota > Clostridia > Lachnospirales > Lachnospiraceae > Acetatifactor. Next base: position 1,329 of record CALYZQ010000013.1, read on the forward strand.
TTATTATACATAAATTGTCTAAAAAAGGCAATTGACGGTTGGGAAATTTGCAGGTTTCCCAATAATCAACCATGTTTCTTAATCTTCAATTGCTATTTCAAGCCGGTTGGCATAAGGTAAAAGTGTTAAGAGCGCGTTTAACATGTAACTAATAAACAATTTCTTTTACGAAAGGAGTAAAACTAATGAAGAGAGCAAAAAAGACTCTTGTAGGATTATTATCTGTAGTGCTATTATTTATGTATAGCTTAGGTGTATGCGCCGCATGTCCTGAAAATCAACACGATTGGAGAATATATAATAAACAACTGGTTTATGAGCAAAACGAGATTTGCAGTTTAGTAACCACATGTGTCATTAACACCAAAGGCTATTCCATTAGAGCAAAATGTCATATTTGTGGACAGGAAAAATCTTACTACGAAACTGAAGTAACCCATTCAAAGTTCCATGCACACTAATAACGGCATAAGGGAGCGTTTCGCTCCCTTATATTAATTATTTCTGTGGGAGGTTTAAGCATGAAGACTATCAAAGCTTTTTTTCTAACCATATTGTTTAGCACACTGCTGATATTTGGTGCTTGTGGCTCAAAGGACTCGGAACCCGATACTATAATATCGACTCCTGCGCAAGTCTACCACATCGAAAAAGAGGTTTCCCTTGAGATGGATGCCGACCTGTTGCATAATGCGTACCTTACAGGGGATGCTCTTTATTACGGCCAGGAGGATGAAGCCGGTGTAAGCCGTCTCTACAAACAGCTTTGGAAACTGGGAGCCTCGTCGGTGGAATTATTCACCCTGCCTGCCGGAGAACGGCTGGAGAATTTTACTTTAACCGACAATGAAGAATTCGTTTTATTTATAAAGCATTTTGAATTATCCGATGAAAACGAAACCATATGGACGGCAATGGAGCTTCGAAAGACTGACAATAAGGGCAATGTACTGTGGAGTGTTGAGATACCGGATGGTGAAAATATTCCCTTCCTCTCCCATGTGTTGGCAGGAAAAGATGGGACTGTTTTTGCATCCTCCGACTGCGAACTGTTCCTTTTTGACGAAGCAGGAACTCTAAAAAAACGACAGACCATAAAGGGTAAGCTGATTTCCCTGCTTGCCCGTGGCGATGAAGGGACAGTTGCGGTTTTGCAGAACAATCAGAAGAACCAATCCCTGACCGTACATAAGGGTTCGGATGGCAGTCAGATGCTCCAGAAGGACTTTCAGACAGAGCACAGATGGTATAGGGGAGAGAAGTGTATTTATTATCTTGAAAATGATATTCTGACAGCCTATGACTGGGAGACGAACACCTATACGGGTGTTCTGAATTTTTCGGATTGCGGAATCGGAATTTCTACCATACAAAAGATAGTTCCGCTGGAAGAGGAAAAGTTTCTAATTGTCTTGCAGGAAGAAGGGGCACAAGCATGCTTTATCATACTGGCACTCTCTCCCGAAGCAGAACAGACAAAAGCAGAGGAAAATCCCAAGACACCGCTGTTTCTTGCTTCCATCAATTCCCAGAACTTTCAGACTCCGGTAACAAACTTTAACAGACGGAATGAGACCTATGAGCTGAAACAGAAATCCTTCAAAATAGACCAGATGGATCGGCTCAATGCGTATCTGACTGCCAAGGATGCTCCTGATGTTATAGAGATTGCAGGTGTCAGATTCTATCACGGCTATATCAAGAATGAATATCTGATGGAAATTACACAGCTGCTCGAGAATAGTAAAAAGCTTGACAAGGAGGATTTCTTAGCCAGAGCCATTGATGATCTCGCGGTGGATGACAAACTGTATGTAATACCCAAAGAAATTGATGCAACTGTATTGGCTTGTCCAACGGAGCTGTTGGACGGTAGTACCTCTTGGACTGCGGATGAATTTTTGACGTTTTTGGAGAAGTATCCGGATGCTTATTCAGGAAGCGAGATGCCGAAGGAAATGGTGAAAGAAGGTGTTTTACGGGCAGTTCTTTATCTTGGCATTAATGATTACATGGACCGTGAAATAGGGAAAGCCTTCTTTGACAGTCAGGAGTTTGTAACCTTGCTAAAGCGCATTCATGCACTGGATGTATCCGTGATTTCCCGGAGTGCAAGGGAACGTGCCGCAGAGGGTGAACCTGTTATTTTCACCTTATACTTAACAGCTACAAGAGATTTGTTGCAGGCTGAAGAAGAAATCGGACGGGAGCTGACTCTGATTGGATATCCCACCGGGAATCATGACGACGGACAAAACCATGGTGCACTCATTGGCTATGGAGGAATTGTCGGTATACACAGTAAAACAAAACATGTAGACGGTGCATGGGATTTTGTGGAGGGATATATATCCGGAGCCTTGAACAAGAGTAAATTTTCCTTCTACACCGGAAAACAGGCCTTTGCAGAAAAACTTGTAGAGGATATGGGAGAACAAGCCGTCTTCCCCGTGACACAGACACATGTGGATAAGGTGAGCGATGCTTTTCAAAACGGTACCTATGTGGATACTGATACCTACGATTTGGTAACTCTTATTGCAGACGAGGCGATGTATTTTTTTAAGGGAGAGCGTTCCGTGGAGGATGTTACACGAATCATTCAAAACAGGATTCAGCTGTATCTTAATGAACAAAGCTAATAACTTAACACTTTAAAAGAGGAGCCTATTCAGCTCCCCTTCTTTCCTGCAAAATCTCTGTATTCCTACTGACCTCCTGCTTACTTAGAGGGTACCAAAACTGCATAATCACAAACACCACGAGGAAACAAATGCCCGGCACCAGTACCGCCACATTATAGATACGCTCGGAGACAATGGCTGTCTGGGATGCAGCATCAGACACATAACCGATTGCGGAGAGTGCAAAACCACCGATACCGCCAGCCAAAGCCTGTCCCAGCTTTCTGGCAAAGGAATAAATGGCATAAACCGTGCCGTCCTCTCTTTTCCCCGTGAGCACCTCCTGATGGTCGATAATGTCCGTGATGAATGCCCAGGTAATCAGATTGAAAAGACCAGCCCCCAGCGTTCCTATAAACAAAAGCAACAGAAACACCCAAATACTCTTTACTCTTAGGAAAAACAATAACAGATACACGATACCTGCCAATAGCATACCCATGGCACCTGCCTCTTTTTTACCGATACTTGTAACAATTTTGGTCGCAAAGGGAGCCATGAGTAAAAGTCCGCCCACCGTAACCAGATTCACCAGCACCAGAGCCTTGGTATTTTTGAAGTAATCCATAAACAGGTAGTTATTCATAGTCTGTCCCAGAATTGTGGCTAAAAGCAGAATCAGTGCCGCACACACCAGTGACAGCAGGGGACGATTTGTTACAAGACTCCTTACAAGAGCTCCCGCACCTTCCCCTTTTTTCTTTTCCTTTCTCTCTACGGATACCCTTTCCTTACACAGTTTATAGCACAATACATAGCACACCACTGCCAGAATACCAAATGCCACCGCAGTCAGTGTAAAACGCTCCGGTATCACCAGCTGATTACCCTGTGCGTCTGTCTCATAAATAATCAGGGGAACTACCGTACCGATGACCAGACCGGCAAGACCGGCACCCACGCTACGGTAGGTGGAAAGTGCTGCCCTGTCCTTTGCCTCGGGGCTGATTACGGATGCCATGGAACCGTATGGAATGTTTACCGCCGTATAACAAAAGCTGCTCCAGAGAATATAAGTAATCACCACATAGCTCATTTTTACTGCGTCCGGCCAATCTGCTGCCAAATACAGATACATAAACGTACTTGCCAAAGCTACCGGAACACACATCCTGCGAATCCACGGACGAAACCTTCCGTCCTTTGACGGCTTTACCGTATCCACAATACGTCCCATGGAAATATCCGTAAACGCATCCACCACTCTGGCTGCCAGAAACAATGCACCCACAAAAGCGCCGGTAAGTCCCAGTACCTTTGTATAAAACACCATCAGATAGCTACTTGCAAACACAAAGGTAAAATCATTTCCAAAATCACCAAATAAATAACCTATTTTATCCCGAAATCCAAAAGGACGTTCCTTCATACCATTTATGTTCCTTTCCTTGCACAAACTCTGATTATACTGTTTCCGCAAGGACAAAAAAATATACCATGCCACAGGTGACAATTATCACAAACGGCATGGTATATTATTATCATTTAATTATTTCTTTTTCTTTTTCACATTCAGAAGTATTACCACTCCTACAGCTGCACATGCAATCACCACTCCGATTACTATGTAAAGCCACAGATTGTTCTTCTCTTCTACCTCACCGGAGTCCGCATTCTCAACGTCTTCTGCCGTACCTTCCGCATCGGAGGCTTCCGTATCATCTCCCTGATTATCTGTGTTCTCCGCATCCGCAGAGGCATCTGTCTCTTCCTTGGGTTTCTCTTCCTTCACAGGCTCTTTCTTGGGATTTTCGGGGTTATCTACAAGTGTAGCCTTCGCATAATATTCGGTTGTAGTCTCCTGAGACAAGGTCTTGTCACTAAACGCTCCTGCTTCTCCGTCATTGTACACCACAATATCAAAATATACCTCATCACCCGTCTGGAGCTCTACATCACCCAGGCTAAGCTTCACGGTAGCCTCATAGCCCTGAAGGACAACCTCCATGGCCTCCGAACGTTTTACTGTCTTGCTGACAATATTCTTACCATCAGCGGAAGCATATACTACAAAATAATCTCCCTCCTGCGCTTCCTTATCCGTTACGGAAATTCTTGCCGCAAGGAAATTCTTGCTCCATACAGCTCTGTATTTTACATCGGCAGTTCCTGCGGAATAAGACATTTCTTCCGCCGCTGTCATACTGTTGCTGGGACCAATTTCCGGCATCATGATCTGCTTTGCCACAGGCGCAAGCTTCGTGGGGTCAACAAATGCCCAGAATGCAGGCTTAACCTGATAATCATCATCAAAAAGCAGAGGGCACTGCTTTCTCTTGCCGTCAGAACCTCCTCCTACGTTGCTGGAGGACTGCAGCCAGGAATTCTTGTCAATTACACCCCAGAAGGTGATACCCGTAAAATTAACGCCTTCATCACGAAGAGTTTTAACTGCATCATATAATTCCTTGTAACGATAGCCCTGAGTTGCAAATTCTGCCGCCCTGGTTTTCTCGGTACCATCATAAAAGCTGGTGGCACCCATATCCAGCTCGGTAAGCTGTACCTGATCCACTATCTGGGCATACAATCTGGCTGCCGCCTTAAATTCCTCTACGGTAGGGCTTCCTGCCGTTCCGTAATGTCCCTGCATACCCATACCATCGATACGGGTTCCCTCTGCTTCCTTTACATCTTTAAGAAGCTTTGCAATACCCTGACTCTTCTGTGGAGAGCTGTCGCCGTAATCGTTGTAGTACAAATCTACTTCCGGATCCATATATTTGTTGGCATAACGGAAAGCATTAATAATGAATTCATTACTGCCGTAAACTGCCCACCAATCAGAATTTTCACTTTCATTACGATATCTGGGGCCACCGTCACTGACTGCTTCATTGACAATATCCCAACCGTAGAACATGCCGTGATACTTGCTGTCTTTGCCGGTAAAATGCTCTGCCATGGTTTTGATATACCACTCCAGACGACGATTCATGGTCTCTGCATCCGCATAGGGCTTGGATGCATCATAATCCTCGTGGAACCACCACTCAGGCGTCTGAGAATGCCACAAAAGTACGTGACCTCTGATTTTAATAAACTTATCAGGGTTCTCCTGATTCCAATCATAAATATCATTCAGTGTCTTGTGTGCTCTGCTGTAATCCAGCTTCGGTACTACAAGCTCCTTACCGTTTAGCATAACGGTCTCTGTACCGGGCACCTTGTTATTGCTGTAGCCAAACATAGCGTCAGGTTTTAATTCATTTCCCAAGGTCACTCCGTTAAAGTGCTTTGTCACAAGTGCCATGGTATTTCTGTCCAGCAAATCACTGTTACAGATAGAGGTTCCCGCAATGAAATCCTCACCCATCTCTTCGCATAAAGCATCACAGAAATTGATTTCATCCTCATCAATCTTAAGAGGCTTTGCGATATTTTCAATCAGCTTTAAGCCGGTGACATAATAGGTTCCCTTCACACCGTCTCCCTGACCATAGTCCATTCCCTGCTCTAAGATACGGATAACCACTTCCTCCGCCTCACCGCCCCAGGAAGGCTGATAGGTACCGGTAAATTTAGTCCACACACCCGGCTCAATGGCCTTTCTCACCATACCGGAAACACCCTGACTGTAGGTTGTAGTACCGTTCACTGTAATGTAGGGTGAAATCTCCACGGTACGCATCTCCTCGGATGCACCGGCATAATCCTCCGCATCCAGCATGACATAAAAAGTGTAGTCATACAGTTTATTGTTTTCTACAAGCGCCGTGATATCCTGTGCAAAACACTCATAATTGGAGGTTCTGCCGGTAATCTTACCGTATGTGGTTACCGTACTGTAAATCGGCTCCTCACTGACCTCCTCCGTAATCACTGCACCGCCCTTTGCCGCGGACCAGACATCCACATTCCCTTCCCTGAAAACAGGGTTTTGGAATAGATTTTTAGATGCGGCTTTGGCAGAAATATCAGACAGATTCACTCCACCAAGAAGCATGGCAACTGACAGAAAACCTGCCAACAATCTTAATAACCCTTTACGCATATTTTTTCCTCAACTTTCCTTTATATACTACGGTTATCCTATTTTACTATGATTGTCCGCTTATTGCTTCTTGTTTTTTGTCATGTTGTCTGCTGTTGTTGCTTTTTTCCTACGCATGTGGGATTCCAGACGATCCAAAATCCAGTCTTCACAGCCGTATGCACTGATATCCTTGCCGTACTCTTTCAAAATCAGCTTCTCATTTATGTAAGCAATCTTTTTATCCGTTTTGCTCCAATTGTCCCTGTTTTTCTGATAGTAGCGGTCGCAGAGACGCCCTATCAAGGTATTTATCAGGGAAATTACCGGCACAAACAGAATAATCCAGCCGGACAACTGCTGTAATATTGCAATACAGGACACTACACCCACTGCCGTCAGTATCAGATTTTTTACTCCGCACAAAACTGCATTGATACCAATAGAATCATTGTCTGGAAAAATCAAATTCTCCACCTGCTCAATCTTTACCTGAACATCTGCGTTCTCAATAGTCTGGTATCTACAGTTCATTATTTTCTTGTTTACATATAAAATGTACTGCTGTCTGCAATTATTCTTTGCAACAGAATGTACTGCTGAAAAGTATGTAACAGCAAAATTAGCAATTGCCATTCCCACCGCTATCGCCGCCACCGCAAGGATAATGTGTGACAGCTTCCAATGCTCCTCAATGCCCTTTAATACCGTGGCGGGCATGTACGCCCACAGCATGGAAAGCAGTACGGACAAAAAGGAAATGATAAGGGAACAAACAATCACAAGGGGATAGTTTTTTGCTGCATCTTTTACAACATACAAACAATTTTGCAGTACTGTATACTTTTTATCTTTACGTACCATGTCACGATTCCTCACCTGTTAAGTCTATTTATGAAGTACAATATAAGTGGTAGGCATTTCCAAAGGATGCCACGCGGTGCTGAGCACCTTTCGCTCTATCAGTTTGCCTGCAGGCACACACACGGCGCTTTCCATCTTATCCATGGAGGCAATTCCTTTTACCTTGCTTTGTAAATGCTTCGGAGTATGCTCGCTAAGTACCTTCACTGCTGACTGCTCAAGTGCGGTCAAAAGCTCACCAAGCTCTTCTTCCACAAATGTTTTTACCAGCGCAACCACCTCTTCGTATTGCACCTTAGTAAATACCGGTGTGGTCACCCGGAAGGTATCCTCCTTTACCACATAACCCTTTCTAATCAATTCAGCCACAGCTTCCAAATCATACTCACTGAATCCCTCACATTTGCCGTGGGCAATATCACAAAAGATTCGCTTATCTCTGGAATTTCCGTACAAATCCATGTGACTGCCCTTGGGCTTGGGACGATAGTCGACAACGTGCACACTATCCCCACCCTCTGTATCATCATGCAAAAATTCAAAAATATGATTCTCCAGATAACTATTCTCCACCAGCCACAGGTATGCATGCTCCCCCCATGCAGTCACGGGGTAATCCTCTAAATTATTGGTTTCCATAATATCGGTTCCGTAAAACGTGATGGCGGTCATCACAAAGGTCATAAGCTGCCAGCGCAGCGTGTTTTCGGAAAAATCTGCTCCCATAAAACCAATACTTTTAAACGCATCCAGCTTTTCATCCAAAAATGCTTCTATCTTATCTGCAATTTTATCCTGAAAAGGCACTGCAGCACGCTTTATCTCTTCCCCGCAATCCGCTGTGATAATAAGTACATTTGTCTTGTAATGAGTTCCGTCTTTTATTAATATCTCCTTCTCCCAAAGGGCTCTTAAATCATCCTCCAGATAAGGAAGGGGTATCCCTGTCTCCAGACTAATCTGCTCTGCCGTCAGAGTATCATTGTAGCAGGCATTTACAATATTCTGTCTGATTTTGCTCTGCATGAAGTCCCAGAATCTGTTGGGACCTGAACCATTGTACATAGGGTTTAAGGTGATCGGGTTATAACTGAGTGTTCCAAGTTTACGTTCCATAGTCATTCCTTCTTTCATTATTTGTCTGGCTTTGAAAAGCAGGTACTTTACCATGCTTTCACTGATTCCCAAGATATCTGCAATTTCCAAACAGGACTTTTTGTCAACATAGTACAATATGGTGGCACGGCGATATTTTTCTGACAAAAGTGTCAGTTCCCTGCGTAGCAGATAAATATCGGTATCTTCCTCTTCATGCAGTGTATCTTCTATAGGAATATCCTCCGTCAGCTCGCATTCCTTACGATTTGTCTGCTTTCTGACCCACTGCTTGTACACATTTCCTGCCACCGCCCACATAAAGCCGTAAAAGGCGCTCTCATCGCGGATATTGCCGGATGCTTTTATGAGCTCGCAGAGAATGTCCTGGGACAAATCCTCCGCCTCCTGCCTGCTGTGAGTCTTGCTCATGCAGTACAGGAAAATGGTCTTGGACATCTCTGCAATTTTTTCTCCATATTGATTTTGATTGGTCATTGCGTATCCTCCGTTTTTAGAAGCTTCTACCTTTATAGTGTAAGAAATTTGGAATGGTTAAGGTTTTTTGAAAAATTTTTTAAAAATTTGAAATGGCGAGGCCTAAAGCGGACTATCATGGTAGCCCACTCTGACCTCGCCGACTCATTCTCAACAAAAATTTACTTTATGAAAATACAGCTGTAATTCCTTATCCGAAATTTACAGCTGTATGTCAGTCGTTGATATAGGTTACTCTTTCCACTTGAGGCGGTGTAGCTCGCCCTGCATCTGCATGTCGCTAAAGCCGTTTTGGCGCAGTGCCTCATAGAGCACGATGGCTGCAGAATTGGACAGGTTTAGGGAACGGATAGCGGGAAGCATGGGAATGCGAATACAGTTTTCCTCATTCTCCACAAGAATCTCCTCGGGTATGCCGGCACTTTCCCTGCCAAACATAATAAAATCATCGGGACCGTATTCCACCTCTGTATAGGTGTGCTTAGCCTTGGTAGATGCCATCCAAATTTTGGCATTAGGATGCTTCTCCAAAAATTCCTCATAATTTGTATAGCGTGTCACGTCCAGATGCTCCCAGTAATCCATGCCTGCACGACGAAGCTCCTTTTCATTGATACGAAATCCAAGGGGCTCTATCAAATGAAGGCTTGTACCTGTTGCCACACAGGTACGTCCGATATTTCCTGTATTTTGCGGTATTTCCGGCTGATATAAAACAATATGCATCTTTTATTCCTCCACTAAACATTAATCCTCAGTATCTCTATTACCGGATGACATCATAAGATATATCAGTACTGGTGTCGCTGTTACAACACAGAAAATGTATCTCAGCATAACAGTAGGTCCTGCAAAACATGTCAATATATATGCAAACAACAAAATACCCGGCATGAGAAATCCTGTATTCTTTTTCCAGATACTCCAAAATAAGAATAAAACAAGTATCCATACATAAAGCATACATCTAAAAGAAAAACCCAGTATTGGCGTTGATTCATATTCCTTTTTCCAGAAGAAATGACTGTATAAGTCCTTTATGGGACCTTCCAATCCTCTCTTTTCGATTTCCTCTCCATCACCTATCAGTGTGTGATACAATGCTATTTCCGTTGATATATAAACACCACTGGCTAGCGGGTAATAATAACCCAATGTATTTGTCAGAAAGCTTTCCACATATTCATCCGGGAAACGCAGTCCTACCTTTGCCCACAGTTTGAAAAAGTTTAAGGTGTTGGTTTTTAATGCCACTTCATTTGCATTGTTTTTTACTGCATCAGAAATATAGGGATTATAATTTGGTATATCTGCCTCTTGTATATAGATGCATATCTCATCATACAATTCCTGCGGTAATTCATCTCTTCTATAGCTCGCAACTCTTGCCAGCCCCTGCAAGGGAACACTGAGTGTTTCTCTATAAGTATCCGGTTCTGTTGCATCCGTACAATGAATCATCACCTCGTTGATTGTATGAGAAAGTAAAATCACTGCTAAAATAACTGACACTGCCTTTAGCTTTGCTTTTAATCCCTTTAACAAAACAAAAACTGCAATTGCAAACAACACAATGGCATACATAACATTATTGCGGTAAAGAATGGCACCTGCTCCACTCGCAATCATTCCGGCATAGGAGTACCAATGAAAGCTTTCCCTGTCTACAAAGTACCTTAATATGAATACTATAAAGAACAGTAAAAACGCTGCACACAAAACATCCTTGGTAGAGGTAATGGCAAATAGCGCATGTATCGGGTGTAATGCATACCATAACAAAATACCGATCCACACACACTTGGGGGCTCTCTTTTTATACACATAAAGTAAGAAGTAGGCGAATGAAGCACTCAGCACCAGCATCTGCAATAAGGTATAAAACTGAAAACCTGTAGAAGCATCTCCAATGCTCCGGCCCCAATTATAAAACATTCCCATTAATAGAGTATGTGCCAATGGGTGATGGGTAGAGTGTGCATTATAAATCACATTTCTTAACTGGTATATTCCGTCATAAATAAAGTTTCCCGGCCACTCTGCTAAAAATAACGGGATATATGCCAAAAACAGGATGAGCCAACTAAGACAAAAAAATCTCACCCTTTTTTTCTTAGTCAATTCAACAGGATTTTCAGGACACTTTTTCAGATACCAGACCTGTATCTTATTCAACCATAAAAACAATTCTGCAATTAAAGGTGTCGTCAAAGCGGATATGCCCAATATCATAAATACTTGTAAAATGTTTTCCCCGGCAGAACGAAAAATATCATTCACAAAATGACAGTAACTACCATATACAATTACTAAACCCAAAAGAACTCCACCTATTGATGAAACAACCTTCAACCGCTTATCCTGCATCGTAAAAAAACGGTTTAAAAGCCATGCTGTTATTGCAAAAATTGCTACCGCAGAAAGATTTCGCCCAAAATATCTTCCTGCAATATATCCGCTCTCCTGTAAATAGAGGATACCGGCAAATGATAACACACACAAATATGATAACAAAAAAATGATTATCCTTTTCGGCCAAACACTTTTTGCAAATATTTTTCTCATATGCTTATGCTCCCTCCAATTTATAAATCTCATCCGTCTTTGGCTTGTCCATATAACGGATTTCCTCTTCGTTATGCAGTACTCTATCGTTGCTGTCCGTAAGCTTTCCTACTACCACCGCGGGAATACCCTCTCTCTCCAGAGCTTCCACCAGACCATTGCCATCCTCTGTAGTCATCAACAGACAGCCACCCGACAATAGCTCGTACGGGTTTACGTTTAACTGCTCACAGACCTCCACAGTTTCCTGACGAAGGGGCAGTTTTTTCAAATCCACACTCATGCCTAATCCCGCACCCTCTGCAAGCTCCCAGAGCGCACCGAAAACACCACCCTCGGAAGCATCGTGCATTGCGCCAACGCCATATTTTCTTGCAATCGTTGCTTCGGATAAAACCGAAATATATTGGGAAAAGCCTGCTGCCTCCTCCACCAGATAAGCCGGATAGTGCTCAAGAAGTTTCTCCCTATATGACTTTGCCAACATGGCTGTTCCTTCCAGACCAATCCACTTGCTGATAACAATATCCTGTCCGGGCTTGGCTTCCTTTACGGTATGTACCTCTCCGCTCTTTACCCTTCCATAACCCGTAACGACTGCATACGGAGTATTTACCGCCTTTGTCAGACGGGTTTGTCCGCCTGCAATCTGCATGGATAATTTACTACAGGTCTCTTCTGCTTCGGACATTAACTGCTTCAAAACACTCTCCTCCGCATCCTCCGGAAGAAGCAGGGTAATCTGCACCGCCAACGAATCTGCACCGCCGCATGCCAGATTGTTGACACACTTTTGCAAAAGAATCTCCATGGGAACTGCCGTGGCATTCCTGTTCGTCCCGCATGCTACTGCCGCTTCACGCATGCAACTCGCCATCAGCTCCCCACTCTCCGCAAATGCAAAAAAGGCGCAGTCTCCCCCTGAGACTGCACCACTTATTACTTCCTTGCGTTTTGTTTTTATCTGTCTGAACACGGAACGCTTTAATACGTTTTCCGAAACTTTTCCGATTTTCATAGCTATACCTTATTTATTCTGCGGGCGGCGCCGTTAAAAGCGCAATCACATTCTTTACATGGTCAATGTTGTAGGTTCCGATAGCCGCCATTATCTCAATCTGCTTCTGAGGGTCATCCGTTGCCACACCTACTATCGCACTTCTGGGGCTCATCTTGTATTTACTGCTGTTTACAGGCTCCCGGCTCACTTCCACACCGTTTTCCGTAACCACCTTCCAAAGCTTTGCCTTGTATCCGATATGCGCACTCTCTGTGGTAATGTAGCCAAGAGGCTTTGACGCATCCGCCGTAATTTCATCGTGAGGAGGAAGCGTCTCCTCTAAAATTTCGCTCTCATACCGTACGGTACGGTTCTCAGGTCTTACTTCCTTGCCGTAAACCGTCACTGTCACATGTTTATCCTTGCAACTACTCTCAATGTAGATGGGATAATACGTATTATTCACAAAGCGGAAATCCTTTCCTGAACTCTCAGCGATTGCCGCATCAGCAGATCTGTCCACATAAGCAACCACCATAGAGTGATTGTATCTCTCCTTCACATCCAGTTCCGCCTGTAAAACTGCATTATACAGAGTGGATGAAACCTGACAGATTCCGCCTCCCAAACTGTCTACAACCTTACCGTTCAGATAGGAAGCTGCCATCTGATAACCGTTCTTTTCACTAAAGGGTGTCACCAAATCAAGTGTTGAAAATTCTTCACCCGGATACAATGTCACTCCGTTAATCAGTCGGCTTCCGTTCTCCACATTTGCACATCTGGTAGAACCTGATGTAGCATAAGAGGTACTAAAGGTTCCAAGTACATCCTTTACCACGGCAAGCTCTTCAATGCCTCCAAGCGGTAAGTCTTCGGTTATGGCAAGTGCAATGGTAGAAGGCTCCCTCTTCCACTCATCCATCATATAATCATATACCTTGTCAATGGATGCTTCCACATCCAAAAGATAGCCCACGTTACCCTCTATTACGGTAAATGCACCATTCTCCTTCTTAAGACGGTAATCCACGGCCTCTCTGTCAAACTGTGCACACTGCTGCGTCAGAATATGGTTGATTGCCTCAACATCATACTGTATCTCTAAATCAAATACATAATTGTCATTCTCCAAATCCTTAAGCGCTTTGTATCTCTGGATAACATTCCCCTGTGTCCCCAAAAAAACCGCTTCTTCCATAATCTCAGAATTGGTCCATGAAATACCCAGATCTCCTGCCGTAACAATCACTGCATTTTCATCTGCTGCAATCAGAGTAATCTCTATCTGAGCCAGCTCATCCACATAAGCTTCTACCGCCTGCGTGGCTTCTTCCTTCGTAAGTCCCGATAACTCCACACAGTCCGCGTAAACACCCTTTTTTATGGTGACATCGGACTTTGCCTGCACTGTAATACCAAACATCATGGTGCACAGTAACAGCAGGACTCCAAATCCTCCCTTTTTCCAATTCTTTTTCATAATATTCTCCTGCAATGTCTTGACTAAAAACTTCCCTGCTTCGTTGAATTAAGCAAAAAAGTATGCTAACATGGGAAGTACCATAGCAACTATAACTACAATAATGATAATCGCGGATACGCGTTTCTTCATTTTTTTACTGTTAAAATTTATCATATGCTCCTCCATTCCTATAGCGAAACTCTGAAAGGATATTATATATGAAATTCTTTATTTTGGCAAGTTTAATTCTACTGGGCTTTCTCATCTACAGAGCCTCAAGACTGCAACGAAAGGAATCCGCCCATGAGGAGAAAACCTTTTGGGAACGGGAAGAAGAAGCCAATAGTGTGAGACGTAAACCTTTGGATAGTTTGGAATATATTACCATACCTCTTGATGCCCTGCCCATAAACGCCTTACCGGACAATGACGTCATCGCCAATTGTTCGAAAATCATAACGGAATTGGCAGACCAAAAAATCGTTAATCTCACGGGATATACCAATACAGATTTAAAGCTTGCGTATGGCGCAGCAAACCTGACCGCACTTACGGAATATGATGATAACTACACTCTTCTGGCGCGCACACTTCAGGAATGGGCTGATGCACTGCATGGGGCAGGTCTTGATACGGAGACTCAAAGTGTTTTGGAATTTGCGATAAGCACCCACACGGATGTGAGTCGCAGCTATTACCTCCTTGCCGAAATATATGCCGGTCATCTGGACTACTCCAAGATAGAAACATTAGCTGACGTGGCAGCTTCCCTGCGTTCTTCTAACGCTCAAACGATTGTCCGAACCTTACAGGAAACGTATCTGTAAGACGGCTTGCCTCACTTCTGGTAAGCTTTTCAATATCAACATCTAAGGTTATATTATGCTGCGCAAGCAGACGATATAACCTTTCTTTTTGGGCTTTTGTGGCTGGAGTGTCCCGCTTCACCTTAAAAATAAGTTGCTTTGGCAAAAACAGCGTCTCCTCCACACCGTAAAATGCGTCAACCAGCTTTCCATAGAGCTGTACGGTTGCCTCTGCATCCGCCAACGCGCGGTGGGCATTGTGAGGAATCTGATAGTATTCACAGAGATAATCCAGACTCCGATGTTCCAGCTGTGTCAGAAATCTTCTGGCAATCTTTAAGGTATCCACTCCCTGTCTCTCAAAGGTAAGCTTCCTGTCAACTGCCGCCTTCTTTAAGAAAGAGTAATCAAACAAAATACTGTGTCCCAGCAGGGGCAAATCACCCAGAAAATCTAAAAGGTCAGGCAAAACCTCATCAATATAGGGTGCATCTGTAAGCTGCTCATCCCTGATACCGGTAAGCTCCATAATTCGCTGTTCCAGCTTTCTTCCGGGATTTACAAAGGTCTCAAAGGTTTCTGTTATTTCACCGTTTATGACCTTCACGGCACCAATCTCTATAATTTTATCAAGCTTGGGATTTAAACCTGTAGTCTCTAAATCAATACATACATAGGTGTCAAACATCAGCATGTTCCTTCTTTACAAGTTGTGTAAATGCGCTTCCTGTCAAAGGATCACGCCTCTTATAATCAAATAAAATGTACGCGCAAGTCTGTGTCCCATCATCTCTCAGGCACATTTCTTCCCTGCTGTCATCTGCGCAAAATGCATTCATCCGCTCCACATCCCACACAGGATAATTAAAAGGCTCCAGATGCGTCATTTTACTTAGCTGCTTCCAATCATAGCCCTCGTACTCCGGCAGGTACTTCCTCTCCTGCTCCTCCATCTGATAAAAACTACGTATCGCTTCCTTTATAGCAGGCTGCGTAATATCAGCGCAAAAGTCAGGTCTGCTCTTTACATTTTCCCGCAAATACAAATCATATACTAAAAGCTCTTTGTAAAGTGCTTCCCGCGCCGAATCATACTTCCTCGCAAAGGCAAGGAGTATCTCATAGCGGTAACTTCTCGCAGGGTTGTTTACAAAATATCCCTGCTCCTCAAAAAAGTCCGCCAGCTTTTCATACATGACAAAGACGCTGTCAAATGCCTGCTCCAAAACAGGCAGAGTGTGAGTAAACTGATTGCTGTTATAGTAGATTTCTACCATTTCCTCAATACGTTTTAACCGCACCACATCCTCATAGGAAAGCCATTTCGTATAAAGCACTTCATAGGGAGGCTTACTGCCATACACCAGACCATATTCTCCTGCACGCTCCTCCATAGGAGAACCCTTTAGGACTTTCAAAAAGCCGAGCTGCAGCTGCTGGGGCTTCATGGCATAAACCCTGTTAAAGGAATTACCAAAGCTTTCATAATCCTCATAGGGAAGTCCTGCTATCAAATCCAAATGCTGATGCACGTTATTGCCGCGGTGTATTGCCGCCACAATCTGCTCCAGCTTTTCCACATTCATAACTCTGTCAATGGCTTCAATGGTCCTGAGATTGGTGGATTGTACCCCGATTTCCAGCTGCACCAGTCCGGGACGCATGCGGTTTAGAAGTGCAATCTCTTCCTCCCTTAAAATATCCGCCGAAATTTCAAAGTGAAAGTTAGTGACACCATTGTCATGTTCTGAAATGTACTGCCACACTTCCATGGCGTGCTTATGGTCACAGTTGAAGGTTCTGTCCACGAACTTTACCTGTGCTACCCTTTTATCCAGGAAAAACTGTAGCTCCCTTTTTACAACACTAATGTCACGTAACCGCACCTTCTTATCAATGGATGACAGACAATAGCTGCAATGATAGGGGCAGCCTCTGGAGGATTCATAGTAGATAATGCGTTTGGTAAAGGGCTCTAAATCCTCATAGAGAAAGGGAAGCTTGTTCATATCCGTAAGCTCCCGCATAGAAGTGTAGCCTGACGGCAGACATAATCCGGGGATATCTTGGAGATTGTGCGCCTGACTCTCTGCACAGGCCACCTCTTCCGCCTGCTCCTGCTCCCACAACTTCACATAGCTTTCAAGCAGCTCCGCAAAGGTTGCCTCGCCCTCTCCAATCATGATACCGGTTACTTGAGGATATTCCTTCAAAATCCCGGGAGCATCGTAGGACACCTCCGGACCACCCAGCCAGATATCCGTATCCGGCAATAGCTTAGGCAGCTCCTCTATCAGTTCCTGTATCATGCGCCAATTCCATATATAACAAGAAAAGCCGATAACTCTCGGCTTTCTCGCATAAATATCCGCCATTATGTCCTGCAGGGACTGATTGATGGTGTATTCCTTAATCTCCACAAAGGTTCTTAAGGAAGCCTCCACATAGCCCCGCAGACTGTAAACGGCAGGATTGGAATGTATGTACTTGGCATTCACCGCTACCAATAAAAACCTGTTCATTTGCACTCCATTCTATAACACACAGGGACCGTCACCGATATCTACTACGTAGAAATCTGCGGCATAGCCCACCTTTTCCAGATATACCTTGCCAATCTGCTCCTTAAACTGCTCCACTGCCTTATCCTTTACAATGCTGACGGTACAGCCGCCGAAGCCACCACCTGTAATACGGGAGCCAAGGACACCGGGATTCTTCCACGCTTCTGCTACCAATAGGTCTGTCTCATCGCAGGAGGTCTCATAATCATCCCTTAGGGAAACATGGGACTCACTCATCAGCTTTCCGAACAGTTCAATGTCGTTTTGCTTCAAAGCCTCCACTGCCTGAATGGTACGCTGATTCTCGGAAACTGCATGTTTTGCACGCTTGCGGCAAACAGTGTCTGCAATGGCATCCTGATGCTTTTCAAAGGTCTCTTCATCCAAATCACCCAGAGTCTCAATATCCACAACCTTCTGAAGCTCCTTAAGCGCAGCCTCGCTCTGGCTGCGGCGCTCATTGTACTTGGAATCCACCAAACCTCTCTTCTTGTTGGAGCAGGCAATCACTACCTTTGCTCCCTCAAGCTTCACGGGCGCATACTCAAAGGAAAGGGTTGCCGTATCCAAAAAGATTGCATGATCCTTCTTACCCATGGCGATGGCAAACTGATCCATAATTCCGCAGTTTACCAGATTATATTTATTCTCAGAATACTGACCGATTAAGGCCAAATCCTGATTGGTCACATCAAATCCGAAAAAGTCACGTAAGATGAAGCCTGTCAGTACCTCAACAGATGCAGAGGAAGAAAGGCCGGAACCGTTGGGGATATTGCCGAATAACAGTAAATCCATACCCTTGGTAACCTGCATGCCCTTTTCACCGAAAGCCCAGATAACACCCTTAGGATACGCTGTCCAGTTCTCTCCTTCTCCGGGGTTAAGCTCCTCTAAGGAAGACTCAATCACTCCCAGACTGTCAAAATTCATGGAATAAAAGCGCAGCTTGTTATCCTCTCTCTTGCGGGCAACACCATAGGTTCCCAGTGTCAATGCACAGGGAAATACGTGTCCGCCGTTGTAGTCTGTATGGTCACCAATCAGATTTACTCTTCCCGGTGCAAAATATGCCTTTGCACCCTGATTGTCACCAAAAACCTCTGCAAATTTGTCCAATATCACTTTCTTCATCACTACAATACCATTTCCTTTTTGTCTAAATCTGCCTGAGCTCTCTCTAAATCCTGACGGATGGAAAGCTTCTGAGGACATGCCTGCTCACACTTACCGCACTTGATACAGTTCTTGGGCTGATGCTCCTCACCGATACTGTTCTCCCAATTCCACCTCACTGCATTGTAATTCTGATACATATGATATGTATTCCATGCACTAAAGCACTCGGGAATCTTTACGCCTGCAGGACAGGGCATACAGTAGCGGCAGCCTGTACAGCCATTCTGAATACGGCTGTTCATCAGTTCAACCACTTCCTTAATAATCTCCTGCTCTCTGTCAGACAAAGGCTTGAAGTTATTGAAGGTCTTTAAATTGTCCTCCACCTGCTCCATGGTGGTCATACCGCTCAAAACTACCTTTACATTGGGCAGACTTGCCACAAAACGAAGGGCAAAGCTTGCTGCGGAAGCATCCGGGTCAGCCTCATGGAATTTCTCCATGATATCATCAGCAAATGCTGCCAGGGAACCACCCTTAACAGGCTCCATAATTACAAGGGGCACACCCTTTTTCTCAGTGAGCTCATAGCCCTTTAAGCCCGCCTGCTCCTCAGTATCCATATAGTTTAACTGAATCTGGCAGAAATCCCAGTCTCTTGCATTAATAATCTCTTCAAATGCCTCATAGCTGTCATGGAAGGAGAAGCCTAAATACTTAATCTTGCCTTCTGCCTTAAGCTCTTCTAAGCGTTCTACAACACCCATCTCCTTCATCTCACGCCACTTTGCACCGCCCATTGCGTGCATCAGATAAAAGTCCACATAATCGGTCTGCAGTCTCTCCAGCTGAATGTTGAAAATCTTGTCTACATCTTCCAAGGAATGAATTGCCCACAAAGGCAGCTTGGTAGCCAGATAGAAGGAATCTCTGGGGTACTCCTTCAATACCTTTCCCACAAAGCTTTCGCTCTCTCCGTTGTGATAGGGATAAGCGGTATCAATATAATTTACACCCTCTGTAAGTGCTTTCTTAAGCAGTGCAGTAGCCTTTTCCTCATCAATTTTTCCCTCTGCATTCACGGGAAATCTCATACAACCGTAACCCAAAAGTGAAGTTTCAATTCCTAAATTCTCAAGTCGTCTCTTCTCCATTTTATCCTCCTGTTCTTCAGGTTCACACCTTTATACATTATACTCTGCGCCTAACTATCTTAAGACCACACTATATCTTTGTTATTTTACCATATTCAGGTTCTTCCTACTAGATACTTTTTTACCGTTTTTCCCAAAAGTACGCATTTTTTGTTCCGGGGTTATCTGTTTTCACCGTACAATATCTCCCGCAAATATTTGATGTTCTCCTCAAAGTCCACTTCAAGCACGGACATACCTCTAATTTTAACGCTTTTATAGGTATCCGGTAATGGAAGACTTCCCTGCTCCATATCAAATTTTAATAACTTTAACGCCATCAGGCTTAGGGAAATGCACTCTCCTTTTGTAAGGTTGGTGGTCAGGTTGGGCATTAATTCATTTATCAGCTCTTTAGGATTTTTAAGCAATGACTTGGGAAGCTTTTCAAACACTGCGCTCAGTACCTTACGCTGCCTCTCCGTACGTCCGAAATCCGCACCCAAATCGCGGTTTCTGGAATAGGCAAGAGCCTGAGGACCGTTTAAATGCACCAAACCTCCCGAGGAAGCATCCATCTCATCCGTTCCCTGCGGTCTGTCTGTCAGCATATTGTATTCCACTAGATAACCGTTTACATACTCAATTTCCTTCTTGGTCAGTTCCAGTTCGATACCGCCCACGGCATCCACCAGACCCGCAAAGGCTTCAAAATTTACCTGTACATAACGGTTTACTTCAATATCCAGATTTCGCTCCACCGTCTCAAGCAAAAGCTCGGGGCCACCAAAGGAATATGCCGCATTCAGACGATTATTATCATGACCGGGTATCTCCACATACATATCCCGAAGAAGAGAGGTCATGTAAATCTTTTTTGTCTTCTCACTTACGGATAAAAGAATCATGGCATCAGAGCGTCCGTCTGCCGCATTCTGACGGGAGTCATTGCCGATGAGCAGAATATTGATGACCCCTTCCTCCTTCATGGGCTCATCCGACATGGAATCTATAGGGGCATAATTCAGTTTATTGTACACCGCTCCCACTAGGAAATAAAAACTACCACACAGCAGAGCAATGATTATCACTAAAATCACAATCAGCTTTTTAAACATGACACAATTCCTTTCTACACAAACGGGTAGGGATAAGATGAAGGGGTGAAGTGGTATCCGTCTCCTCATCTTATCCCCGCCCTATATAGTTTATTCCGCAGTATAGGATATCATACGCCAAGGTCTGTGTCACGAAACTGTCTATTAAATTTTATTAAGAATTTAGGACTTTTCGAAGCCCGGCGTTTCATGTTATATGAAAGTGAAACAAGGGACCGCTGCACGTTAGTGCGACACCCTCTTCCCATTATATGTTCAGTGCATAATATAATCCTTTTTTCGCCATTAACTCTTCATGAGTTCCCTGCTCTGCTATACCCTTATTTGCAATATACAAAATGCGGTCAGCATTGCGAATCGTGGATAACCGGTGTGCAACAATAAATGCGGTTTTATCCTTGATAATCACATCCAGTGCCTGCTTAATCAGATTTTCAGTTTCCGTATCAATGGAACTGGTTGCTTCGTCCAGAATAATGACCGAGGGATTCTTTAAAATAATTCTTGCAAAGCTGATCAACTGCTTTTCTCCGGCTGAAAGACCCTCGCCACGTTCATCAAGCACATGTTCATAGCCATCCTTCAACTTATCAATGCACCGATCCGCGTATATGGCTTTTGCTGCAGCGATACACTCCTCGTCGGTGGCATCCGGACGTCCATAACGAATATTCTCCATAACCGTTCCTTTGAAAATAAACGGGTCCTGCATCAGTACGCCGACTTCTTTTCTCAGCGAATCCAGAGTGACCTCCCGTACATCTCTGCCGTCAATGGTAACCGAACCCTGCTGCACATCATAAAACCGTGTCAGCATATTGATTACCGTTGTTTTCCCCGCACCGGTCGGACCTACCAGGGCAACTGTTTCTCCCTTCTTTACATGCAGGTCAAAATTCTCCAGAATATTTACGCCCTCTTCATAGGCAAAGGTAATATGATTAAAATCAATGTTTCCTTCCACATTCTTTAACTCTTCACTGCCATCCATATCTTTAATCGTTACCGGATAGTCAATGGTATCAAACACCTGCTCCAGATTGGAACTCACCTGCGCCAGATCCTGAATCATTGCAGCAATCTGTGTCAGGGGTCCGCTGAACTGGGACATGTAGGCAGTAAACGTAGTCATCAGACCCACGTTAATTATGGGATTACCGTCTAACAACATCCCCAGTGCTACCGCATACAGGCAAAGCGTACCTGCATTCCAGAAGAATTCCACAATCGGCGTGTTCAACTCGTTGCGACAGAAAATCTTCTTCCACTGCTTCAGACAGGCACCATGCACTTCCTTGTAAATATCCAGATTCAGTTCTGCACGATTATAATTTTTAACAATCTTTTCACCCATGATGGTTTCCACTAGGAATGCCGTCCGGTTCGAGTTCTTGGCACGATGCACGGCGAACATTTTCCGGATGGTATAACGCAGGCCAAATACCGCTGCCATCATCGGGATTACCGTTAAGAATACAATCAGGGTAAGCTTTGGACTCAGCACCAGCATCAGGACGGTAACGACCAGAATCTTGATGATATAAATTACAAACATCATTACAAAGTTCGTAAAGAAATTCGCCAGTCCGTTTACATATTCCGTAACACGCACAACAATCTTTCCGTTCGGACGGTTATCAAAATACTCAAACGGCAGCTCCTGTAGCTTGTAAAAGATATCCTGACGGATTTGTGCAATCAGGGAATGTCCTGTTTTGCCCATCAGTCTGGAATGTACAAACGTAATGCTGATTTCCACCACAGCAAGCAATGCCATACTAAGCACCATATACGCCAGTGCAGCATAATCCTCATTCGGAATGACTACATCCGTAATCCGCTTCAGAATCAACGACGGAATCAAAGCCACCAGGGAAGATACAAACATTAATACGCCTACAAGAATAAACACTTTCTTATAGGGAAGTACATAACGAAGCGTTCTTCCAAGCTGTTTCGCATCGATTTTTCGTTGAATAACTTCATCCTGAAAATATGTATTTCGCTTTGCCATTTACTTCACCCCGCTTTCTGCTGCCAGTGCATCAAAATCTACTACCTGTTGACGCTGCGCCTGCTGAATATTGTAAACCTGTGCAAAATCGCCCTGCAATGCCATCAGCTCTGCAAAGGTACCGCGCTCCGTAATTACACCATCTTTCATGTAGATAATCTCATCGCAATCCACTACAGACGACATGCGGTGTGCGGTAATAATAACTGTTTTGTCCCCGTATTCACGGTTAATGGTCTCCAAAAGTTTCTTCTCTGTATTCACATCCAATGCACTGGTAGAATCGTCAAACACCAGTACCGGAGCATTCTTCAAAAGCGCTCTTGCAATCGACACACGCTGCTTCTGTCCGCCGGAGATACCAAGTCCTCTCTCACCTATGATTGTCTTATATCCGTCGCTCAGCTCCGTAATGAACTTTTGCGCCTGGGCATCTATCGCTGCCTTTGTCATATATTCATCCTCAATTTCAGGGCTACTGTAAGCAATATTTGACTCTACCGTATTGGAGAACAGGAACACATCCTGGAACACATAGGAATAGAGACTCCTTAGTGCTTTTAACCGGTATTCTTTCACATCCCTGCCGTTTACCGTAATACTTCCGTCATTGACATCATGGATACGTACCAGACTCTTCAACAACACACTCTTACCGCTTCCGGTGCCGCCTACAATACCGAGCTTCTTACCATACGGAATATCAATGGTGATATGCTCCAATACCGGCTTCTCATCGATGATTACAGAAGCATCCTTGATGGAGATGTCCGGCTTTAACGAAACTTCTTCTAACGTACCCTCATCCGGAATTCTGGAACTGAAATCCATGAAACTCTTCATCTTCTGACCTGCCACAAGCTGTTGCTGCATCTGGAACAGCGTATTATTGATCTGCGTAATGTGATCCATTATTTTCATAACATAAGCAGAACAGGTGGCAATGTAGCCTACCAGCATATATCCTTTGATAACCAGTACTGCACCAATGGCAATGGTACCGATATACGCAATCTGCCGGATGGAATGAAAGACTACTTCAAACTTGGAGGATAACCAGATCTGGCTGATGTGGCTGTCTTTTATCTTCCGGTTGCTCTCATCAAATTTCTCCCTTTCCAAAGACTCATTCGTAAAGGAACGCACCAGACGTACCGCCTCAATATTCTCCTGTACCGTTAAGTTCATCCGGCTGTCACATTCACGGATTTTCCGGAAATTCTCTTTTGCTTTCTTACGGAAGCGCATCAGGGCTGCCGCCAGAAACGGTATTAAGGTCAGCGGAATCAGGATAAACCACAGGTTGATAGTAGACAACAGATAGGTGGTTAAACCAAGAACAAAGATACTGTCAATGATATTGGGAATCATTCGACAGAACATTTGCTTAAACATAATGGTATCGTGGTTCAAAATCTGCAGCAATTCACCGGAATTGTACTCGGAAATCGTCATACTATCCAGTCCCATCAGTTTTTGAAAGGTCACAACACGCAAATCTGTCTCCAGATTCAGACCCAAAAACTGATTTATCAAGTTTTTACTGTAAATCAAAACAATTCGCACGAGAATAAATGCACCATAGACCAGCGCTACATGGAAGAACAGCTCATAGGTCTGTACTCCGCCGAAGCTCCCGTCTATCAGGAAGGAAAACATCCCGCCGGCACCCTTCTCCATCGGTACTCCCTTGATGATATAGTTCAACAGAATACCGGACAGCATCGGTATCATCAAATCTGCAATAATCGCAGCAAAACCGATGAGCTGTGCGAAAACCGCCATTGGCAGATTCTTCTTCCAATACTTAAAACCAAACTTTAATGTCTCCATAATCTCCTCCTTCGTGGCAGGCGTCAATTCCGTGTACGCCCACGAAACCGGTCAAAAAATATATTTATAAACTTTCTCCATCTGTAAATGTATAGCTTGTTACATAGTCACATACCGTATCATCTTTGTTGATTAGTTGTAACAAAGATGAAAATGCTTTTTTCCCTAAATCCTTGATTTCGCAATCCACCGAACACAGCCGTGGTGAAATGGAGTTCAGAATCGGAATATTATCAAATCCCATTACCCCCACTTCCTCCGGCACCGAAACATCGTGGCTTCTGAGCATATTTAAGACCCGGATTGCCAGATTATCAAAACTGCAAAGAATTGCAGGCTTTCCGGAGCCTTCCTGTAAAAAGGTCTGTATCGTTTCCCATTCACACCTGGGAAAAATCATAGGTTCTCCTAAGTTTTCCTGCCGGATGCCATCCTCATAGCCAAGCCTTCTTTGATTCATGGAATAGCGGTTATTCTGCTCTGCCCTCTCTGTACCATAGCCCAAATCCAGATAAGCAATTCTTCCATACCCTTTTTCTACTATTTTGTGAACGGCATTTTTCATGATCAAACGGCCATCCACATCCACATGAATAAATTTATCTGACAAGCGGTTATACACCGTTACAATGGGAATGTTCAGATGAAGCAGTGCCTGCTCGTATTCTTCTCCATAGCCCAATGGCATGATAATCAAGCCCTCTACCTGACGACCTGCAAGATACTGGATTCCTTCCATTTCTTTTTCCCGGCTGCCGTGGGCGAGAATCAGATTCAGATAATAACCGTTTTCATATGCCACCCGCTCGATAGCCTCTACAAAAGAACTGAAAAACGGATTCGACAGACCGGCACAGACAACTCCGATTGCTCCGGAACGTCCTCTGGCGAGACTCCTTGCCAGATGATTCGGGCGGTACCCCATTTCCTTGGCTGTCTGAAGAATTCTCTCTTTTGTTTCTTTTTTGATACCTTCCCTGCCGTTTAATGCACGGTCCACCGTTCCCTCAGAAACGCCGCACGCCAGGGCAATCTCCTTTATTGTTGCAGAAATGATACTCACCTCGTTTCTTTCGTGTGCGCACACGAAATATCCTAAATAGATATAACACTCTTTCTGCGGAAAGTCAATGTTTTGTTCCACAAATTATGCTTCCTCATGATACCGCTGCTTCTACAGCATCAACCTGTAAATCGCCTTCACCGCTTCCTCATCCAGCGCTATCACACCGCCAACCTTGCCGCTGCCGCCATTTCCGTAGCAGCAGGTATGTGCAAGGTATTCAATATCCTCTTCCTTTGCCTCCAACTGCTCAAAGGTAATGGGCATACCGATGGATACTAAGAATTTGCGAAAAGCTTCAATGCCAGCCTTTGCCGTCTCCTCAGGATGCTCCTCATTCATGGGACAACCGAAAACATTGGTGGCAAGCCTTGCAAAACGCTGCACATCATAATTCATATTGTAGGTCATCCATGCCGGGAAAACTACCGCAAGTCCCGCACCGTGAGCACAATCGTAAAGCCCGGATAGCTCATGCTCCAGCTTATGGCTTCCCCAGTCCTGATTTCTTCCCACTCCGCAAACATTGTTATGGGCAAGCATTCCTGCCCACATGATATTGGCTCTCGCCTGATAATCATTGGGGTCTGCAATAGCCTTGGGGGTCTCCGAAACCATGGTAAGAAGCAGACCCTCAATCAATCTGTCCGTAACTTCTACATCCTTGGTATCCGTAAAATATCTCTCCAACAAATGCGCCATAATATCCGTGGCACCACATGCTGTTTGATAAGCCGGTAACGTACAGGTCAGTTCCGGATTCAAGATAGAGAATTTCGGACGGAACAAATCCGTCTTCGTACCACGCTTTAACATGCCCTCTTCCTTTGTAATGACACAGTTGGGACTTCCCTCACTGCCTGCTGACGCAATGGTTAACACCGTACCGATGGGAAGCGCCGCCTGAATGGGCGTCCCCGTATGATGGTCCCAAAAATCCCCGTCATAGGGAACACCTCCTGCAATTGCCTTTGCAGAATCGATGGTACTGCCACCGCCCACTGCCAGAATAAAATCCACATTCTCTCTGCGACAAAGCTTAATACCTTCATACACCAGACCACTTCTGGGATTGGGCATAACGCCTCCAAGCTCCACATAGGTGATGTCTTCCTTTTCTAAGGAGCTCTTAACCCTGTCCAAAAGCCCGGAGCGCACCACACTTCCGCCGCCATAATGAATCAGTACACGGCTTCCGCCAAATCGTTTAATTAATGCTCCTGTATTATTTTCCTCGCCCTTTCCAAATACGAAATAGGTTGGACTGAAAAAAGTAAAATTTTCCATAATATTCCCCAATTCTCTCTGTCTGTGTCCCTATGTTTTGTACCCTTTATCCGTTAAAAAGTAACAGTCTTGGGTGCGCCTGCAAAAGAACTGAATGTAGCAGTAGCATCCTTAAAATAAAGTACCATGGTATTGCCGTCATCTGCGGAATACATGCTCTGCAGATTGGGATAAGCATCCAACATGGACTGACGTGCCTCTCTTCTGTCATCCTCCACCAAAGTACCTGCCACGCGCAGCCATTCGCCGCCCTTAAACGCGCAGATTTCAGCCTTACCGTTTGCCATAAGCTGCTTTGCCACATCCTTGGACTTGCCGGTCTGGATGTAAAGCTTTCCCTCAAAAATATGGATGGTACCAAAGGGTCTTACTCTGGGCTGGTCACCCTCCACTGTCGCAAGATAATAGGTCTGTGCTTCCTTAATAAATTTACATACTCTTTCCATTTGTTTTTTTCCTTTTTAGTAATAATTATATATTTTTTAATAAACTCCGGTTACCTTTTCACTTTCCTGCTTCCTGCACCCATTTAAGCTCTGTTGCCGGAACTACAACATAATTCTCGGCTCCTTCGCCAACACGCAAATACACATTGCGAATCCCTGCCTGAATAATGGTTCTTGCACATAGCGGACAGGGCTTTGCTTCATGAATGGAGTTGTCACCGGGATTCACTCCAACCAAGTAAAGGTCTGCACCGATTGTTTGCTGGCGCGAACAGTTTAACAAGGCATTTGCTTCTGCATGAATTGCTCTGCATATCCCATAGCCTTCGCCCTGATGCATGTTTCTATCGATTCTGGGACATGTGCCCAAATCGCTACAATTGTCAAAGCCTCTGGGTGCACCGTTATATCCCGTAGATATTACCACATCATCCTTTACAATCACTGCACCATACTTACGTTTCATGCAGGTACTTCTATATGCAAACACCTCTGCACAGTTCAAATAGGTATCAATTTTAGAAACCCTTTTGGAAGACACCGGTCTGACCATGTGGCATCGTTCTGAAAACAAATAATCCAAGGATACATTCAATTCCTTCGCAATCGACAGAAGCTTCTCTGTTTCTGGATAACCCAGTCCCGATTCCCATTTCGAAATAGTCTGTCTTGATATCGACAAAGTCTCTGCCAATTGCTCCTGTGTAATATTTCTTTTATTCCGTATTTCCTTCAGATTTTCAGCAAATCCCATAAAATCCCCTCCGTTTTCCTAGTGTACATCAATATTATACAAACATATGCTTGCAATGCCACCAACTTACTTTTGCGTTTTCGCAACCTGGAGTGGAATCTAGCTAAACATCTTTTTCAAAAGTGTATCCTACTCTCTCTTCTCCGTCTGCCGTAGTACAAGGTCCGATTTCCGTCAACAGATATCCTGCCGACAAGTATAATGCTCTCGCCGCGGTATTATCTTCTGTTGTGTGAATTCCAACCTTTGTAAACCCCTGTTTTCTTGCAATCTCTTCCACAGCAGACACTATGTATTTACCTATTCCCATACGGTGATATGCTGGCTTTACCTGCAACATCCCCAACCACAATTCATCCTCTGTGAAATCAATCCGAAACCAAGCTACCGGAACTGTTGTTTGAACGATATAGTATATCGAATCCTTCCCCGCAAGAAGCTGCTTCCAAATATCCAAGCTTCTGTGTGCTCCATGCAGACTCTCAATATTTTCATTGTATGTTTCATTTATAAATGTCAGATTATCCTGTGAAGCAATTGTGTACTTTAAATTCTGCATTGCTGAAACCACCTCTGTTACCCCTTCTATTAAATTCCTCAATAAAACATAAACATCAACAAATCCCAATACATATGCAGAGTAATCGGTATCAGTATATTTCTGCTCTTCATAAAAGTCAGGCTAAAAATAACACTTAACACTACCACTGATACAAAACCGAATCCCTCGAAATTACGGATAAATACCCCATTATGAATCCAGCTGGGGAAATGAATTGCAAGAAACATTACCGCATTTACAATAATACATTTCCACTTATTTTCTTCCGTAATTGTGGCGTTGAGAAGCCAGCCGCGAAATACCATTTCCTCCGTCAAACCCACAAACAGAACAATGATTATTTCATCCGCGCCAAAATCCTTGGCAAGTGCAAGCCTTCCCTTTTCCAAAATGGCACCGACTGATAAATAAACCGTAAACAAAATAAAGAACGGTAAATACTTCAGACCGTTAACCTTCGCAGTAAACATCTCTTTCAGTGTAATGCATACATGGAACTTACTAATCAGTAGGAATGCCGGAACTGTCCATACAAGATTTTTTATAATTCCGCTTTTCACAAATTGGCTTAGTGCATTGTTTGGAATTAAGCTGTCTATGGCATCCTTAATGAAAAACTCAAAAACAGACCATACCATATAAAAGACAATTATTGACCTGACATGTGATTCATGTGTACTGTGCCTCCCATTACACCTCAAGCAATGTCGCTCTACAGGGTGCTCCGTCTGCACCGCCCAGATTTAACGGTGCTGCATGCAATATGTATCTACCCTCCGGCACCTGTGCAAGGCGAATGCCCTCCAGTAGTACTACCTCTTTGGAAAGAAGCTCTAAATGCACGGGAATCGGGTCTCCGTCCGGACCGAAGGACTGAGATTCAATGCCTAAAAGTTCCATACCATATTGATTGCAAAGCTTGGCAGCCTCCATGGTAATGACTGCATTCCCCTTAAACAGAAGCTTCCCCGGCGCAGTTTTAAGGATTTCCTCCAGCCACTCAGCATCCGGTGCTCCATCACAGGAAACCACAAGTGCCTCACCTACAAGCTTCTCCAAAGGAACTTCATCTATCTTTTTGCCATCATCAAAAAAGTGATAAGGTGCATCCACATGGGTTCCGTTGTGCGCACACATGGACAGCGCAGTTACATTGCTCACTGCCCCGCCTGCGATGGTGAGCACTTTTTCTCCCTTGGGAACCGGGTCACCGGGATAAACACAACAGGAAAATACTTCCTGAGAAATATCATATATTTTCATTTGCAATACCCTCCGTTTACAATTTCATACAATAATAGCCTTCCATTACTACCTTTCACTCACTAGACCACATTTATCTGGCACATTTTCATGGCTTCCAACGCATTTTTATGGCTTTCCGGGGTGACTCCCGCACAACACTTCTCTATTACGGACACTTCCACCTCAGGCAAATATGCCTTGATGAGCATCGCATTAGATATGACACATATGTCAGTACACAATCCCACCAACACAACCTCTTTTAGTCCCGATTTTTCCTTAAGGTATTCAGCTAATTCTACCGAGCCAAAGGTTGGCTTATCAAACACTTTATCCTCGGGTTTTCTTAAGCTTTCAGTCTCCGCACAAAGCTGCCAGCCTTCTGTCTCTTTGATACAATGAGGCACGGGAAGCTTCTTTCCCTCCTGGGTCTCCATATAATTTGCGAAATGGGTATCTCTTGTGTAAATGACATCTCCGTCATGTTCTTTGATGGCAGTTACAACGTTCTCTACTATTGCCACCGCTTCCGGAGTTCCCAGCACGCCATCCACAAAATCCTTCTGCATATCTACAACAACCAAAACCTTGTCCTTCCGCTTGCCCTGAACAGCCTGCGGATCCTCCTCCATCACATATTCCGGCGTGAATGCCTGATTGATTTCCGCAATCTCCCTCTTACCGTCAATGTAGTCCCGATACATATCAAATAAATCAATATCACAGTTATCCAAACCGTCATCATATGTATTCCACTGACGGATTAACTCGATGCGCTGCTGCTTTGTTGTGTCCTTGATTAATATACTTTCCATGGCGACCTCCCTAACTCACTCCACAAAATACACATATCCTTCTTTTCTGGGTCCCGCCTTGGGAGGCTCCACGTCCGCATACCCCAACACGCAGTTGCCGATTCCCTCATACTCACCTTCTATTCCCAAGGACTTTAGGATTTCCTTACCCTCTTCACTCTCAAACATTTCCTTTGCACGGTGAATCCAACAGCTGCCGATGCCCAAATCATGAGCGGCCAGCATGAGGTTACCCATCACGAGACTGCCGTCATATACATGAGTTCCTACATTCTTATCTGCCAAAACAACCAATACTACCGGCGCACCATAAAAGGGATCTATATTACTTCCCATAACCTGTGCATTCATCTTGGAAAGCTTATCTCGAAGCTCCTTGTTGGTAACTGCCAGAATGATGGGAGACTGTTTGTTCATCCCGGTTGCGGCATAGGTACCGGCCTCCACAATTTTCTCAATAATATCCTTAGGTACCATATCCGGCTTATATTTTTTTATACTTCTTCTGGTGATAATGTTCTCTAATACTTTACTCATACAAAATCTCCTTTCAATTGTCATAAACACACAATATCGTTACACCTACCAAAACTTTAAATTCTCAATCAGGGACTTCACCTTGCTAAGTGTCTCACTAATCTCCTTCACCTTATCCACTGTTGCATTCAGATTTTTCACAGCCACAGACAACTCCTCCGTATCTAATCCCTCTATGGCTTTGTTTAGTGCATCTACATCAAGACTGTCTATTGTCTCGTTTATTGCTTCCACATCCAGCTGTGTGACCTTCTTGGAAACCTCTACCCAGTCCACACTCTCCAGCACATTGTTTACGTTTTCCATAAGTTTGTTAATTGTAACCAGCGACAAATTAAAGTCTTCCAGTTCAATTTCTGAAACACTCTCGATAATGTACTGCGTTTCCTCCGATAGGCCCTGATACTTGTTATACAGAAGGATGCCGCATATCAACAGTCCCAGTGTAGTAATCACGGAAAAAATACTCACAATCCTAGAAAATAACAGTTCCTGCCTAAGCTTCTTTACGTCCTTTTCCTCAATAATCATGTTCCAATCCTCCTACTGCTTTGTCTGAATCAGTTTCTCCAAAACAAAGTCTACTACAATTAAGGCGACACAATAAACCAACATTCTGTAAAGAAAGAAGTCATTGTGAATGGAATTTAAATAGTAAAATGGAGGCAATAAATACTGAATCCATTTCATACTCTTCACTTCGAAAAACACCGGACACAACACAAACATCAAAAGCATTAATATGGGAATGGAGGTCCCCAATCTTTGTATTTTGCCGCAAAGTTTGGTAGCAATACTGCAAAATACACTGGTTGCCAGAATGAATAACGCCATGTTGCGGAATTCTACTATCGCTCTTGTGAAAATACCGGAGCACAAAAGGGCTATCAGCACAGCTATGCCTGCATATATCATTGCCGTAAACTCGTATGCATAAAAGTATTTTTTTCGTCCATCCAAAGGAACTCTGGCAAATACACCGTTTCTTTCATCCTGCAAATAATACATTGCCGCCGCCAAACCACACAATACAATCACCAGTGCCAGCATTCCGCGCAGAGGCGTGGTCAGATAACTTTCTCCCACCGCTTCGCTTGCATCATCCTTTTCATTTGCATAGGCAAACTCAAACAAATCTCCTTCCACCCTGGCAGCTTCAAAGTTTTCAAGAAGAATGTCCTCCGAAGGAGCTACTCCATCCAACAATTCATAAGTAATGTAGTTGCGATAAATGGAATAGGATACATGGGAATACATGGACCCGTAAAGCTTTTCTCTGGAGAGCTGCAACGCTACATTGTCCTCTCTCTCCACAATATGAAGCAGCTTGGCATCATAATTGCCGGCTGTATACATATCCAACTGTTTTTGCATTTCATCCGGGAAAAACCATGCTGCGTCGGCTCTTCCACTCACTACTTCCCTGTATGCTTCTTCCCCGTCATCTATTACCTGATAATTGATGATTCCGCGGTTTCTAAGCAAATCTTCCACAATCTTTGAAGACAGTGAATCCTCGGGATTCTCCTGACAAAGCACAATGGTAAGCATTCCGCTGTCCTGCTTGGACACCACCTGCATCCCTACCACCAAAAGCGGTATGGCACATAAAAGCAGCAGAAACGTATTTTTTTTTAGCAATCGCTTGCTCAACATAAAATAGCAGAGCAACATTTTACGAAATCCGTTCATGATACCTCTCCTTCACACCGCCTATTATCTGTTACCGGCAATCTTCCGCTTTCTCATGGCTGTCGCCAGTACTAAGAACAACAGCAGATAACCAAGTAGCAACACCATTTCTATAGCTGTGGACTCTTCCATCAGAAGATTCCCACCATAATTTACTGCAACACCCGTGGGTAACAGAGGCTGCACCATCTGTATACTCTCCGGGAAAAAGGAGATGGGATAAAAGCATCCCGACAAATAGCCCAGACTTAAAGCACATAAAAACTGTAACAAAATACCGCTGACCATATCCGAGGTCAGTTCAAACAGCAGAAGCTGCATGGCACAAATCACCGCCGCTACCGGAAGCATTTTTACATAAAATCCAAACAGGATGCCGATGCCTTCTCGTTCCCACTCTGGCAGAGTAAAACCGGTAAGCCCCATGGCTACCGCCACAAGTACAATCACCAGAAGAAAACTGGTTGCCATCAGTACAAAATATGCCACAAACTCACCTGCCATCTGGCTAAGAGTATTCTGCCCCTTAGAGGAAAGAAGTGCCGGCAGGGCATGGTCCTTTTTTATATAGAGCGGACTTCCCGCAATTCCCCACAAAAGCAGAAACAGAACGGTAAATCCACACAAATAATAGCCTATCATAGACAAATTCCCTGATAAGCACATAATTTCCAGTTCATAAACAGAGGTTCTTCCCAAAATAAAATCAAGGAATCGCAGATACAGCTCATCCGTTGCCTGCCAGTAAATATCAGACATACCGTTGTTCACCAAATAATTCTGCATTCCGTATATGGCATTCTGAGACTCCGTAAGTAAGCTGGAAATCGTATTTACCAGCTCATTCATAATCATGCTGCCGAGTCTTAAAGAACCTGAAGTAGACACATAGGTAAGAGGCATATTTTCACCCCGTACAGCAGCCTCCACAAAGCCCTCCGGCACGATGACAAAAGCGGACAGCGTTCCATGGTTTAATCTGTCCCTCGCCTCTTCTTCCTCCATCTCAATAAACTCAATGGCAAATCGGGAGGAATCCAAATGCTGCAGGGCAGAAATACCGAAGCCTAAATAGGAGCCACTGATATCTCCCACCAGACCGATTTGCACTTTCTGCTTCTTTTCGGAAGAAGAATCCGCTATCAACATTACTTTAGAAATCAGCGCAATACAGCCTGTTAAAAGTAGTGTCATAATTAACACTGCGGGTAATGCCTTTTTTACACGCTTCATCTGCGCCAGAAGATAAATTCGAAACCTTGTCATATTATTCTCCATAGGTTTTATTAAGGCGCAGTACTAACGAAAGTCTGCACTGCGCCCACTCATTCTTTTATAGCTTTCCCACCAGATGATGTACATTGCCATCATACTCATAGGGTGTAAGAAAACCATTCTTCAAAATATACCATTTATCGCACAAATCCAATTCCTGCACATCATGGGTTGCGAGTAAAATCCTGCCTCCCTGCTGCTTGTAGTCCTTCAGGTAATTGTAAATGCGTTCCTTGCACACCAAATCAAGGGCTGCGGAGGGTTCATCCAATAAAAGCACCTTGGGATTTGCCGCAACCACACAGCCGATGGACAATCTCTTCTTCATACCACCGGACATTTTATTGACAGGGACTTTAATAAACTCCGGAATCCCAAGCATGGCAAGAACACCGCTTTCAAGCTCCTGCTTCAGGGTATTTTTATCATACCAAAGCAGAAGGTTATCCCAAGCGGTCAGTTCCTCCAACAAAGGATTACCCTGCGGAACATAGCCCAAAATCTGTGTACGCAGTTCCTTGTTGTGAAGGAGATCCTGCCCCATCCAGTCCACACTTCCGCCATCCGGCTTCAAAACACCTGCCAAAACGGAAAGCAGTGTGGACTTTCCGCTTCCGTTACCGCCTAAAATGCCCACACAGCTTCCTTCCTCTACAGAGAGAGTAATATTATTTAAAACGTTCTTTTTCTTGTAAGATTTTTTGATATTAACAATATTCATGATTACCATTCTATATCGAAATCATCATAGTAGTCGTCGTAAATCTTTTCATATCCGCCAAAGCTCATACCGGATACTAAATCATCGATGTCCATTTCTGCAAACTCTTCAATCATGTCTACAAATTCAGAAGGTAAATCTGTCTCATCCAGCTTATCAAGGAACTTATCCCAATCGATAGTGTCCCAATAATCCTCGATGGAATCCTCATCCTCAACCATAATCAACTTCTTGCCGGAAGGAATGGATACCTTCTTGCCGGAGCCCTGAGATGTCTTTACAGAAAGAGTTCCCCACTCATCCTCACCGGTTCTAACACTGATTACACATTCACCGGATTTTTTGCTTGTCTTGCAATCAATTTCAACTTCCAATTCAGCCAGCATGGAGCTTGCAGAGCTCATACCGATTACTCTGTTGATACCTGAGGAGGGCTTAATTACAAAGTTACCGCTTAAGTAACCCTTCTTGATCTCATCAATATTGAAATCGGTAGCAATAATATCACAAATGCTTGCACCATTATACTGGATTGCGAATTCACCGGAAATCTTCTTGCCGGAATCCTTACCCGTACCTGCAATAGCAACTTCCTCACCATCATATATAATGCTTGCCTTGTAACCGAAATTCTTGCCCTTATGAGGAGCAATTACGCTAAACTCTACAGTATCCCACTCATCGCCGATGGTAAAGCTTCTGCCTCTGATGTTGCCCTTGCCGTCAACATAAACTTCCATCTCAAATTCGAACTCATAGTCACCGATTTCATCGGTACTGTCTGCCGCATACTCTAGACCCTCTAAGAAGGATTCGTACACTTCTTCGGCATCCATGTCAAATTCCATACCCAAATCTTCGAAGTCAGACTCTGCAAGACCTTCACATACCTTGTAAATAATCTTCTCTACTTCCTTGTCCTTAATAAGCTCTTCAATCACAGCTTCTGCAATCTTCTGCAGGGTATCTGCATCGATGATAACGGTAAGTTCAGTACACTTCTCAGTAATACCCTCTGCTCTCAAGCTTCTGCCTTCTTTCATCTTTACATCATCAATGCAACCGAGTGCAATTTCACTGTATTTATTGATTAACTTTTCTACCTGTGCATCGTTGGGAATGATACCTACAATAAGCTCAATAAACTCATAATACTGAGTCATAACGTCCATATCCATACCGGACATTTCTTCCATATCAACACCCAAATAGGTCTTGGAAATCTCAGGAATTGCCATATATATTGCCAATCCGTCTTTCATGTCTTCAATGACATCAATACTTGCCAACTGGTCTTTTCCCAATAAGAATGCCATGTTAGCCTGCACTGCTTTATCCTTTAAGGAACTGTCAAATTTAATGGTAGCATCCTTAAACCAGGATGTATCTACTCCGGCAAAGCCTGACATACTCAACATTTCCTGGCCGGCCTCACCAAGCTCAAACTTAATCTCACCGCTTGAGCTCATATTAAACATATTTTTCAACTGGTCATGTGCGTCTCCATACACATTGGATACCAGACCGCTTGCATCCTTGACATTCTGCATCTCAACCCACTGATAATATTTGTCAGGGGAAGAGAAGGTCTTCTTTGCAAAGTTAGCAAGTGCTGACAAATTAAATACAATCAACAATGCAACGGCAATTACAACTGCACCTACAATTGCAAGCACAATCTTACCTGTCTTTTTCTTCTTAGGCTTCTCCTGTGCTACAGGTGCCGCAGGAACCGGTGCAACAGGGGGCACAGGTGCTGCCTGCGCTACAGGCTGCTGTACGGGTGCAACAGGGGTTACAGGTACCTCCTGCACTACGGGCTGCTCTGCCACGGGTGCTACGGGGGTTACAGGTGCCTCCTGCACTACGGGCTGCTCTGCCACAGGTGCTACGGGGGTTACGGGTACCTCCTGCACTACAGACTGCTCTGCCATGGGTGCTACGGGGGTTACAGGTGCCTCCTGCACTACGGGCTGCTCTGCCACGGGTGCTACGGGGGTTACGGGTACCTCCTGCACTACGGGCTGCTCTGCCACAGGCGCTATAGGTGCTGCAGGCTGCTCAGCAGGTACTCCGGGAACATCCGGTGTAACATCCAGGCGGTATCCACACTGGGTACAGAACTTACTGCCGTCTGCAATTTCTTTTCCACAATTTTTGCAAAACATTTTTATCCTCCCTCCGGAAATCATATATTTCCAGTTCATTTGTTATGGTTACGGTACATTCTAACATATTTCGCGCTTTTTTGCAAGAAGAGGCTATATTTC
>CALYZQ010000014.1 GCA_945609985.1 uncultured Lachnospiraceae bacterium
TATTATCTACAGTGAACAGACATTCCGAATTGTCCATGATTGTCATAATCACTTCATCCTTTGTAGAGGTTTTTCCTTCCAGATTATTTTCAATGCTGGTAACCGTTCCGTTCATCGTTGCATACACACGCCCCTGAGCCGCTTCTGCTTTTAACTGATTCAACTGCGTTTCATCCAGCGCAATGGCATCCTGATAGTCTTCTCTTGTGTACTGGTTGTTTCTCTGCATATTCGCAATGCCTTCCTTCAGAGATTCAGCACTGCCGTAACTGTAACCGTACATAAAATTCAGCCATCTGTTGGAAATCTCGTAATTCTCATTTTCATCCAACTGTTCTAACAGTATTTTATTGCGGGCAATCTGATATTCCAGCTGCTTTATCTCAGACTCCCTGTTTCCGCTGGAGAGTTCCGCAAGCAGTTGACCCTTTTTCACATCGTCGCCTTCCTTTACATACACTCTGGATATCTGCTTACCGCTCACGGCAAAACTAATATCCTCTTTATGTAACTGCGTATACTCACAACTTAAGCTTTTGCTCTGTACTACATCATCAATTGCAGCCACTGCCAGCTTATACTCTATGACAGTAGGATCCTGCTCAACTATGACAAGCTTATCCGCATCAGCTTCTGTTTCCGCGCATCCCGAAAGCACCGACAACGCACATAATTGTGCAATCAGAATTCCGGAGATTTTTTTAAATTTCTTTTTATACATGCACATGGTAATTCCTCCTGATTGTTATCATTTTACAATCTCTTTTCCTTTTATGCTCCCTACTTTGTGCTTTTTATACTGCAATTTTTGCTTTTTTGGCCACAAAATGTACAATTATGACAGATTTATTACCAAAACCAAGGGCATTTTTAATTGCATTTAACAACTTTGTAACACTTTTTCTGTAACCCCTTACATCTCCGCTTTATCAGGCATTGCATGACTGCACATCCACAGAGTCCACAAAACAGTCACATATATTGTCTGTTTATAATCCATGATGCCCGCTCCCTGCATGGTATAATAAATTACCATTACCAAAGCACTCACTATCAAAAGGCCTTTTCCTGCCAAAAGGCTTTTTCTTTTATCATTTATTGTAATGATACTTATTAGCGCCGCAACAACAATTCCGGTAACAAACCACCAGCCTTCATATGCAATATAGTGCTTGGTAATTCCCGGCGTATGTGCTTTCATAATCTCATAATTTCTTCCGCTGTATGACTGATATCCTACACCTTCCAATTGCTTTGTCAAAAGGTACGGGGAAAATATGTGACAGGCTCCGTCCCAAACTATGCTCTCTACAATATCCCTGGTCCGGATATGAGCAGCCGTACCGACAAGCTTCCAATAAACCTTTTCCGCTTCTTTTTCCCCCAAGGCCTGCTCCATCATGGGAGCAAACACTGTTTGGATTCCGTCCGCTCTTTGCGAAACTATTCCGGCATCACTCCAGCTGATAACCGCTCTAACCTCATTCGGCCACGCGCTATGATAATCCTGAAGATTCGGCCAGACAAAACGGCTTACCATTCTGAGTGCCACACTGTTTTCAGGTCTCCCAAGTTCTTCCGGCTTTTGGGTAAGTGTCTGCATGCTCACCACCATCCCGCCAAATGCCGCAACCATCAACAAAGTATATAAGTTTGCTTTGAAATTGCCTTCCTTTTTTACCGACACTATTTTTCGTATGCAAAACAGAAGCAGCAAAACGCCTCCGAACAGTCCATACTCCGGCATCAGCATAGAAGCTGCAAGCCAAAGTCCTCCCATACCTGCAACAATATGCAAATGACCGTTCTCCGCGCCTTTCAACAGCCGCAAGCCCAAAGCAATCATCACAAGATACAGCGAGCACGCTAAAGAATTGGGCAATACAGCAAGGTGACATTGCATGGCAGCCGGTATCGTCACAACACCCATACACAACCACAGCTTCCAAAAAACAGGTATTTTAACAGAGCGCACCAAAAGGAACACGGCTGCAAATGCACCCGACAATTGCAGTATGTATAAAAAAACATACCATGGCACCTTAAAAAAATCACCAATTCCCCGAAACACCCTAATCAACATCGGGTATAGGATACCTGTATAATCATCACATATAAAATTGTTGCTTATATCCACATATATTCGTGTGTCCCCAAAGTGCTGTAATTGCCCCAAATTTGCCACACACCAAATAATACCAAAGACAATTTGGACACTTACACCGATAAATAACATACCGCGTAACACACACAATAGGTGCTTTCTCAAATGAACTACCTTCCTCTCTCAATCCTAAGGATTTCCCTGTAAATACTGAAAAATTGAATCGGCTATTACTTCCATTCCCAAGTCATTGGGATGTAGCCCATCTACCGTATAATGAAGATAATCTCCTCCGGCTGCAGAAAACAGATGATAATTATCAATTACCTCCACCTCAAATTCTTCAGCTATCTGTTTCTCTGCCTCTATATAATCCAACAGGGTTGCTCCTGAGGGCTTATATGTTTCACAGGTATATCCCCACTGCGGAAACCAACAGTAAGTAGGGGTTACCAAAATAATTCTAAGCTGCGGATATTTATCCTTTAACAGCGTCAATGTCCTGCGAAGTGCTCCCGTAAAAGTATATTGGTCATATGGATCCTTTTCATTCACAAGAGGCACACCATAATTATAATCATTTGTTCCATGCTCAATCAGCAATATCTCCGATTTTTCTAAATCCATCTGTGCGAGTCTGTCAATGACCTCTTCAAAATATTCCGTACCAAAACCCCGGAATGTCGCACATTGCTGTGGTCCAAAATCATCATAGGTAATAGCTTCCGCCAACGCCACCATACTCAGACAATCCTGCATATTGGCCAATTCTCCGGCACTGTTAATCCTGCTCATATGAGACCCGCCAAAAGCACCGTTAAACACACTTTTTTGCACTTTCTTTTCCAAAAGCCCAACCACACCGTACTCATCCCGCACCTGTCCCAGAATACTGTCCCCGAAACATACTATGGAATAAGTCTCTTTTTCCTTACTTTTTCCATTCGCAGACATACACCACAGTGCAACCAATACCGCGCCGGTCACAATGCCATATAAGATTTGCTTTATTCGCACATTCTTACCCATTTTCAAATCATTCTCCCGGCAATTCCTTAACCTGCTCCGCCACCTGATTACTGCGGATTTCAATTATTGGTCCACCCGTTCCTTCAATATACTCTCTGGTAATTGTCACCCTGCCGATATTATCATCCTTGGGGATTTCATACATGATATCCAGCATAAATTCTTCAATGATGGAACGAAGTGCCCTTGCTCCCGTATCGCGCTCCATTGCTTTTTCAGCAATAGCTTCCATTGCCCCATCCGTAAACTCCAGCTTAACCTCGTCTAATTCCAAAAGCTTCTGATACTGCTTCAAAATAGCGTTCTTAGGCTCTTTCAGAATCTTTACCATCATATCCTTGGAGAGACCTTCAAGGGTATAAATAACCGGCAGACGTCCGATAAATTCCGGAATCATACCGAACTTACGGATGTCCTCCACAGTCACCTTGGAAAGGATATTCTTTTCCTTGTCATATTTATCCTTAAGCTCAGAATTAAATCCAATGGAAGCGCTCTTCCTCAAACGTTCCTTGATAATTTCCTCCAAATCCGGGAATGCACCGCCACAGATAAACAGGATGTTGCGGGTATTTACCGTTGCAAGAGGTACCATGGCATTCTTGCTGTTTGCTCCCACAGGCACTTCCACCTCTGCTCCCTCCAAAAGCTTCAGCATTCCCTGCTGAACACTTTCTCCGCTGACATCCCTGGAATTGGTGTTTTTCTTTTTGGCAATCTTATCTATCTCATCAATGAAAATAATACCGCGCTCGGCCTTTTCCACATCATTGTCTGCTGCCGCCAGAAGCTTGGAAACCACACTTTCGATATCATCACCGATGTATCCTGCTTCTGTAAGAGAGGTTGCATCTGCAATGGCAAGAGGGACATCCAACAGTTTCGCAAGTGTCTTTACAAGATAAGTCTTTCCGCAGCCGGTAGGTCCAATCATCAGCATATTGGATTTTTCAATCTCAATTTCATTCATGGTTCCGGTTGCAACACGCTTGTAATGATTGTATACCGCTACCGAAATCACTTTCTTAGCATGCTCCTGTCCCACCACATATTCATCAAGACTTGCCTTAATTTTGTGAGGTGCCGGTATATTTTTGATATCAAGCACCGGCTCTTCGCCTTCTTTTTTCTTCTTCTTTTTCAGCTTCTGTTTGTTGGGAATACCGCCGTCTCCCTGCAAATCTGCCAGATTCACAAAACTGATATTGGGAAATCCGCCATGCTTTGTAAGCTGGTCAAGTTCTTTTTGCAGATTAGCATTATTCAACATCCCCTGATAATCATACTGACTCACCGTCTCCATAGTCTTATGCATACAGTCATTGCAGACACAGATATGATTGGGAAGCTTAAACATTTTACCTGCCTTGCTTTCAGGGCGGCGGCATACAAAACATACATCCTCATATTCGCTGTTATGTTCATCGCCCTCATCAGCTGTCGTTGTATTTTCATCCTCTGAAATGATTTCAGTGGTATCATCCTTATTTTCATTATCATTATAAAAATCTGACATATGTTTCTCCTTAATCTATTTCCTTATCATTAATGTTCAATATGAACATTATACCCAACTATCTCCCCACATACAAGTAAAGAATTCAAAGAAAAAGCCTTAGGTTCTCCCAAGGCTTTCCTCTTTGTTAATTATTATCGGGTCTTTTTCCCAGCGTCACCTGCAGTTTGTGCTCCACATACTCACCTTTCTCCTGACGCATAATCGTTACCTCTACAGTATCACCTGCCGCATAATATTGAAGCAGCTCCTGCAATCCATTGTAGCTTCCAATCCGTTCACCTTCCAGTTTTACGATAACATCACCGGGCAAAACACCTGCCTTCTGGGCTGCACCGCCCTCCTCCACGGAGAATACAAATGCGCCTACCGGCATCTTGTATGCCTGGGATATCTGACTGGTTACATTCTGCAGGCTGACTCCCATATAGCCCACCTCTTCTTCAGCCACCTGCTCTTTTCTGGTCTCACGTTCCATCAGTTCCTCAATAATAGGACTTGCCGCACTGATAGGAATGGCATAACCCATACCCTCAATGGCACTTCCGCCGATTTTGCTGGCATTGATACCAACAACCTCTCCCTTTATAT
This sequence comes from uncultured Lachnospiraceae bacterium, assembly GCA_945609985.1. GTDB lineage: Bacteria > Bacillota > Clostridia > Lachnospirales > Lachnospiraceae > Acetatifactor. The sequence goes on from CALYZQ010000014.1 coordinate 5,241, forward strand.
TGAGAAGCGCTCCACCGGAATTACCTGGATTAATAGCCGCATCCGTCTGAATAAAGGTAGATTTCGTTCCGTCCGACATAGTAATTTCACGATTCAGCGCACTGACGATACCTGTGGTAACAGACTGCCCATAACCCAAAGCGTTTCCGATGGCTATAACAGGCTCACCCAGTTTAAGGGCATCACTGTCTCCCCATGTGGCAATGGCTATTGCAGCCTTTGTATCCTGGCTTAATTCATTTAAATCCACCGCCAGCACTGCTAAATCCATATCGGAATCCACACCTTTGATTTTCGCTTCTGCAACTGCTCCGTCCGCAAAGGTAATCTCCAGCTTTGTTGCGGAGGCTGCCACATGATAATTAGTTACCAAGAGCAGCTCCTCTGCCGTTTCTGCCACGATAATGCCGGAACCGCTGGACTCATTTTCACCTGTAAATGTCTGACCAAAAAAGCTTTCCGTTGTTGTGTATTTATTCACAATAGAAACCATGGCAGGCATCACTTCCTGCACCACGGATGTGATATCACTCTCAACACTTGTAACTGTTTCTGTGTTGGTAAGCTTAATACTTGTCTGTGTATTATCCGGTTTGTATTGCACATTATTTCCGCCAGTCTGCACACTTTCTTTTTTACTTTCCTGAAGCTGCTTGGGGAAATCCGTGGCATACATTACACTGTAAAAACCTAATCCTAAAAATACACCGAAGAATAGTCCCAGTGCTGCGCACATAAGAAACTTCTTAAATAAACCACCCTTCTTCTTTTCCTTTTTTTTCTTTTCTTTTTTACCGGTATTCTCTATATTATCTGCGTTTGTCACATACACCGGACTTTGCGCCTGATATGCAGTATAACTCTCCTGCGGTGTATATACTGTATTGTCACTACCTTCATTTCCAACATAGTTTTCTTTTTCGTACATAAATATTACCTCCTACGAATCTCTTATGCACTTAGAATACCATGTATTTGTGTTCATATTGTGTACAAAACATGAAAAAAAAATTTTTTATTCCACCGTTACCGACTTCGCCAAATTTCGGGGCTTATCCACATCACACCCCCTGGCTACTGCCACATAATAAGCAAAGAGCTGCAACGGAATAATTGCCAGAGAATTGGTAAATATCGGATCCGTTTCAGGAATATGCACAACATAATCTGCAACCTTTTCCATCGCGCTGTTTTCTTCATTTGTCACCGCCATGACAAAGGCGCCTCTCGCCTTAACCTCCACAATATTACCAATGATTTTTGAAAACAGCTTCGGTTGTGTAGCAAGTGCAACCACCAATGTTCCTTCTTCTATCAGGGATATTGTTCCATGCTTTAATTCACCTGCTGCATAAGCCTCCGAATGCACGTATGATATCTCTTTTAGTTTCAGGGAGCCTTCCATGGAAATGGCATAATCAATACTTCTACCGATAAAGAAAATATCCCTTGCTCCTGTATACCTGTTTGCAAAATGCTGCATAACTTCCTTTTGACCCAAAAGCAGCTCTATCTGATAGGGTATTCTGCTTATCTGTGAAAGAAGATGTTGATATCGTTCCTCAGCAACATGCCCTCTTACCTTTGCAAATTTAATAGCAAGCAAATACAATGCCACAAGCTGAGCACTGTAAGCCTTTGTGGTAGCTACCGCTATTTCCGGTCCTGCCCAGGTGTACATTACACTGTCTGCCTCTCTGGCAATAGAGCTTCCCACAACATTCACAATGCCTAACACTCTGCATCCCCTTGCTTTCGCTTCCCGAAGCGCCGCCAGGGTATCAGCCGTCTCACCGGACTGGCTGATTACCATAACCATACTTCTTTCATCCAAAATCGGATTACGGTATCTGAATTCACTTGCCACATCTACCTCAACAGGTATCCGCGCAAGTTCCTCAAACACATATTTTCCCGTAACACCCGCATGATAGGCCGAACCACAGGCTACAATATGAATCCTTTCCACATTTTTGATAGCCTCGTCACTCATCTGCAGTTCATCGATAACAATATCATTTCCCTTAATACGGGGCAGAATGGTATCTGTTACAGTCTTTGGCTGTTCGTACATTTCCTTCAACATAAAATGCTCATAACCGCCTTTCTGAGCGGCCTCAGCATCCCACTTTATCTCAACTGCATCCTTAACGATTTCTTCTTCGTCAACAGTAAAAAAACTGATTGCTTCTTTATTCAGACGGGCAATTTCATAATTGTCCATATAATATACAGTTCGGGTATATTTTAGAATTGCCGGAACATCGGATGCCATAAAACACCCTTCCCCGCTCCGACCGACGATTAACGGACTGTCTTTTCTCGCCGCATATATTTCCCCCGGATAATCCGCAAACATAATCCCCAGTGCATAAGAACCTTCCACTCGATGAAGCACTTTGGTAATCGCCTCCAACGGATTCCCCTTGTAATAATAATCTAACATATGTGCTAAAACTTCGGTATCCGTTTCAGAGATAAAATGATAGCCGCGTTCTGCCATCTTCTTTTTTAGCGGTATATAGTTCTCTATAATACCGTTATGCACTACTGCTATGGTATGCTTTGCGTTCATATGCGGATGTGAATTTGCCTCACTCGGAGCACCATGGGTGGCCCATCTTGTATGCCCGATACCACTGACACCGGGCAGCAGCAAACCACCCTTCGTCAGATTTTCCAACACCTTAAGCCGCCCTACCGCCTTTTTAGCTCGAATCCTTTCTCCGTCAAAAACAGCCATGCCTGCAGAATCATACCCCCGATACTCCAGCCTGGACAAACCGTCCAAAATAACGGGAGCCGCCTGCATATCACCAATGTAACCTACAATTCCACACATAAAATTCTCCTTTCCGTGCTTTATCAGCACCAATAATCTTTATTTGTGGTTATTTTAAGTATCAGCTTCCGGGGCAGCTTTTTGTAATGCTTTCCCAAGAGATAGCCCAAATATTTAAATGCACACTGCAGATAGAAATATGGAATCTTAAAAGCCTTGTGATTTTGCCATAGATACTCTGTGGCAGCCTTTACCAGCTTTTTCCCCTCAGATTCCGAACGCAGTCCCTTGAAAATTTCAGGATGCTCTGCCTGTGAAACTCCCAGGTCAAAATTTCTGTGCAGCTGCTGTATATTGGTATAGTTGTGAGAATGATATACTTTGGCATCCGCCTCGTATGCTATACAATACCCTGCCTTGACGGCGCCCGCCGCATATATCATATCCTCATTAAATATGGCTCGCTTTACAAAACCGCCCTGTCTGTCATAAACATCTCTCTTATAAGCGGCACATACATTGGAACAAAAATAAGTTTTTATCCCCAGACGTTCCAAATCTGCTGCCGATTTTTTCATGCTTTTACCCGGATAATTAAATTCTCTCGTGAAGCGCTCCAAGGTACTGCATTCCTCAGTGGGAAGCTGTCTGGCATACGCCACCGCAACATCCTCTTCCAGCGCAGCAACCAGTTTTTCCAAAAGATACGAATCTGCCGGCAACGCATCCTGTGTCATCATCACAAACACCTCTGCATCTGATTTCAACACGCCCGTATGCCTTGTTTTTCCATGGTCAAATTCTCTCTTGGAAAGATGAAACACCTTCACATTTTTATATTTTTCCGGAAATGATGTTCCATATGTAAGCAGTTCAAAGTATTTTTCTTCCGTATTCATTAATATAATCTGGTTTACAGGCAAAGTTTGCTTATTTAAACTGTCTAAGAGGGCAAACAATTCCCTGTCCGGTTTATAGACCGGCACTATGACATCTATTTTCATACTTTTTTCTCCGTTTCCTGTATTTGTCATAATACACAAGTTTTGACCGGATAACAGAGACGAGATACGCTTTGCGTATCTCGCTCTGTTCTTAACATTTTATCATTCGCTCTCTTTCTTATTGATATACGGATTGGTCTCGTCCGCAATCGCTTTACTGTACTCCTTTACGGAATCCGGTGCAACATAGTCCTTATCCTCAAACAAAAACTGATGCAGCCACACTACATTGTCTTCCAGGTTGGTAGGGATAACACTGCTTCCCTTTGCGCCGATATTTGCGGTAGTACGCATATTCTGCTGTGGGAATCCGCCCTCTTCCACAATACTGTAATCTGCGATATTCGCAAGCAGCTCCAAAATTTGGTCGTTTTCCAAGCTGGTGTAAATATTATCTATCGCACTGTTGAATACCTTCTGCAGAGTTGCAAAATCAGCCTTCTTTGCCTGCTCTTCAATCGCCTTAATTACCTCACGCTGACGGCTTGCTCTCTTGAAATCATCTCCACCGCCGTAACGGATACGACAATATGCAGCTGCCTGCAAACCATCTACCTTCTGATATCCGGTTTCTTTTACCGGAGTGTACTTACATTTCAAAACATCCTCAACAATGGTAATCTGATAATTATTAATATGCTTAAGCTCAGTCTCGTCAATATCCAGATAAATACCGCCCAGACCATCAATAACATCTCTAAGGCCCTTATAGCCTACGGTCACGAAGTTTTCGATATCCATGTCAAGGTTCATGTTTAACATCTTAACAGCCTGTTCAGCTCCGCCGTAGGAATATGCTGCATTACACTTTCTGTAAGAATCATTGCTCAAATTCAAGAAGGTATCACGATACACGCTGACCAGTTTAATATCACCGGTATCCATATTGATGCTGGCAATCATCATACTGTCACTACGGCTGCCCTTGAACAACTCACTGTCTGTCTTGGCATCTACACCGAAAAGTGCAATATTCATATAATTACCATTTTCATTTTTCTGGATTTGAGAATCCTGCTTCACAATCCATTCATTCATAACAGCCATCTTTTCTTCATCAAGCTTCACTATATTTACTGAATCATCCGGCTTTAACCACTTGTTAAGAATTGCATGTACCTTTGACTCCAAATCTGCATCATCAAAATCCTTAGAAGCCTTTTTCTTTCCAAGCCAATCCTTCAATACAGCCTTAGACTCCTCATCAATTGCCGCCTCTACTTCTGCATTGCCCAACCATTCATCCAAAATAGTTACCACCTGATCTTCCAATTCCACTGTGACCTTGTTAATTCCAAGGTCTGCCTGCTCCCAGTTGTCCGGACGTTTCGGTCCTTCCGTATTTTCCGTTGTTCTGGTGATAATAAAGAACACTACCAGCATAATTACAATGACTGCAATTTCCACTGCAAAAATAATATTTCTTGTGGTTTTCTTTTTGTTTTTCTTTGAATTTGCATTTGTTGACATAATACCTTCTCCTCATAAACATTTATTAGTATGCATTTTTGTTTATAAAACCGGTGATAAAGGTTTTAAAAATAATTTTTATATCAAAGCCTAAAGTCCAATTTTCTATATAGTAGATATCGTACTCTATTCTTTTCTTTATGGAAGTATCTCCCCTAAGACCATTCACCTGTGCCCATCCTGTAAGTCCCGGCCGCACCTGATGCTTTACCATATATCTGGGGATTTCTTCCTTAAATTTCTCTACAAACAAAGGGCGCTCCGGCCTGGGACCTACCAGACTCATATCTCCCTTCAGGATATTAAACAGCTGAGGCAATTCATCCAAACTGGTACCCCTTAAAAACTTTCCTACTGAGGTTACTCTGGGATCATTCTTTACTGTCCATGCCTTCTTTTCTTCCTTGGTAGATTGCACTTCCATACTGCGGAATTTATACATAAAGAAGGACTTGTTGTGTAAACCGACTCTTTCCTGTTTAAAAATAACCGGGCCTTTGCTTGTCACTTTCACCAATACCGCACATATCAACATAATCGGTGATGTCAGAATAATGCCAAACAGTGAACCCATAATATCAACCAACCGCTTCACAAATCTGTTACCGGTATTAGTAAGAGGTACGTATCGGATATTGATAACCGGAAGTCCCTGCAAATCCTCCGTATATGGCTTTGTAGGAATCAGACTGTTGTAATCCGGAATGAATTTTGTATGCACACCGGATTTTTCGCAGGTATCCACAATTTCTTCCAGATAATCGTAATCCTTAAGCGAAAGAGTAATTGCAATCTCATCCAGCTTATTCTCCGGCAATATCACTTCCAGATTACCAAGCTTCCCCAGCACTTTAACCCCTCTGTACAGAGTTCCTGCCGGAATATGATCATCTAAAATTCCGCAAACCACATATCCCCACTGGGGATTATCCAAAATACGGTTTACATATTCCTCTGCAGCTCTCGAATAGCCCACCAACAAAATGTGCTTGAGATTATAGCCCTTTTTCCGCATCAAACGAAGGGATTTACGGAGCACAAAGCGGGCACATGCTGTCAAAAAAACATTTGTGACATAAAAAATCGCCATTACCGAACGGGAATAATTAATCTCGTGAATAATCATGTACAGGATAATGATTAATGCCGCAATACCAATAGTATTGGCCTGTAATACGCGGTATACCTCATGTCTTCCCGTTGCCGTCCGCTTGGGCGTATATACTTTGCACCTAAAATACAAAAAAAGATAACCCGGCACTATATATGCCAAAAGCATAAAATAATCCTTTATAGGCAACACGCCGATACCGGGACCATGTTCAAAAATATAAAATTTTATATAATAGGCAAGAATAAACGATACTGCCGTGATAAATGCATCCATCAAAACCAGCAGTCTGTTAAACACCTTTTGATTGTCCTTTATCATAAGCGCCACCCGGATTATAAAAGCCGTAACTGTTTACGCTCCTTATTATAAAATGTACAAGTTAAGAAAATATGAAGATAATTCTTAAGATTTTATGAACATTCTAATCAAATTAAGATACAAGCTGCCCTGTATCACAAAATAGTGCTTCATATTCCGGAATCGGAAAGGCACCTTATGGCTTCTGCCCTCACTGCCAAAACACCGCCCAAGTCCGTTACAAACACCTTTTAAATATGTCTTTCCCATTCCTTTCATGCAAAAGAACAAAAACTTTACAAAAAAGCCCACCATCAAAAACGGCAGATTCCAAATCCACTGTAAAAGTGGCATATTTTTACCAATGACATACACATTATTTGCCGAAGCAAGTCTTGTTTTAAATTCATTGTAACGCGAGCCGGAGGACGCACTTCCAAAGTGCAGCACCTGCGCTTTCGGTTCATACATATTGCGATAACCATAAATTTGCGCCCTGTAGCCAATATCCATGTCTTCCATATACGCAAAATGAAGCTCATCAAAATAGCCGATTTTTTCAAATATTTCCTTACGATAGATGGCTGCCCCACCGCAAGCGGAAAAAATTTTCACCGGCTTGTCATAATCACATGCCGGCTTTCCTTTTCCTCTGGCAAAGCCCCAGCCAAGCACGCAGTACCGGTCTCCCGCATCATCCACAAGCTCAGGATTATCCCACTGAAGCATTTTTGCACTGACCGAAAAAATACGCTTATCCTTCTCAATAGCTTCGTACAGATTTTGCACAAAGCCCTCATAAACCTTGGTGTCGTTGTTCAACAAGATAACATATTCGGTTGCAGATGCCTTAATACCTTCGTTGACAGCATGACAAAAGCCGGTATTTTCCTTAAGGCAAATCCACTCCACCCGGGGAAACTTCTCTTTTGCCTGCCCGACGCTGCCGTCAGTGGAACCATTATCTACCACAATCACACGAAAACCGCATTCTGCACTCTGAGCATAAAGTGCTTCCAGGCAATCGTCTAAATACTTTATTCCGTTGTAATTAGGTATAACCACTGTAACTTTTTCCATACTGTTTTATCCTTTTTAAACGTATTTTTGCAGATTGGGCTCCCACAAGATCCGATACCCCGCTTCTTTCAATGCCTTACCAAGAGCTATACTGATTCCTTCAAAATCCGAATCTGTCGGCAAGAGTGATACATCAAATATTCTTTGTTCCTCAGCATTCTTTCCGGAGTTTTCACGAATTACAGTCTCCCTATAGGGCACTCCCACAATCTCTTCAAACAGGGAATAACATTCTTCTTTCATCTGAATACAACGGATATCCACTGCCTCAGCATTTTGTTGCAATACTGCCCTGTGAAAGGGACCGCTGAAGACAGCCGGCAAATCGCCATAATATACATCACCCTGCCGAGAAATTCTGCCTCCTGCTATCTTACCTTTCTTTATCAGTTTTCCACCCACTGCTCCAAGGTCAGCTCTTGTTTTAAGCGGATTCTCTTTATACTCCAGTCTGTAAAAGCCTAAATGCTTTAAATGCTCTGCCTGCGCCTTATACCCATGCCTGTCAGCAAATGCCTGAACCGCTCTTTTCCCTGCTTCATAGGCATACTGCTTACTCTGAGGGTTCTGTGCCGTGGAATCCGCATGACAACGCCAGTGATACAGCACCTTCCCAATGTGTGCAATCTGCTCCTCATGCTCCAAAAGCTCTGAAACTGCCCTAAGTGCCAGGTCATAATCCTGTGCACCATCATATTCCTTGCGGAATTTCAGTTCCTTTATCAGCTCGCTCTCAAGTACCATAAAATGACAAATATAATTATTACTCAAAAATAAGTCCAAATTAAAATCTTCTTTTTGGTGAGGCTCAAAATATTGCGTCCTGTCACCGTTACATTTATCCTCATCGGAATAGAGAAGCTTCACTTCTATTCCTGCCTTTTTTCCGTTCTCAATTGCAGATGCCATCTCATACAAGGCATCCTGTGTCAACACATCATCATGATCCAAAAGCCCTATATATTCACCCGTGGCCTGCTCTATTGCACGATTTGTATTCTCTGAAATGCCTGCATTTTTCTCCAAACGCACATATTTTATACGCTCATCGGTGTAGGTTTTTACCACATTTTTCACAGAATCATCACTACTTGCATCAGCAAGCATCAGCTCCCACTTAGGATAGGTCTGGTCAAGTACAGACTCTATCATTTCCCGAAGCTGTTCTTCCTTGGTATGATAGGTGGGTACAGCAACGCTGAAGGTCACCCTCATATCCTCAGACGTTTTGCGCTGGCTTGCTGCTTCCTCCTCCGTTATGGGCACAAAGGAATAGGGAAGGGCATTTTTCTCTTCCATTCGCTCTCTTGCTGCATACCAGGTATTTTTCAGACCGTTGCGGCGAAGGTAATATATAGTTTTCTTCAAATTTGCAAGATTTAATTTGCCCATAAATTGTTTCCTCATTGTTTTCCCCGCCAGCGATTTCTGCGAGTATTTCCTAATATATATGAATGTTGCGGCTTGCTGTGTATTGGACCTATAGGGAAAAATATATCTCAGAGAAACCCGATTTGTCAAAATTGAGTTTCCCACAAGCACTTTTTTCTGCATATGCCCAAAACCACTTGAATCCAGCCCATTTTTCTTGAAAAATAGAGCATTGGAGTTTCCGGGGAACAAATTATTTTGTATCGGTCCAATCCCAGCTTGCCGGTTACTTTCTTTTTCCTAGAGTTCGACAAATTGGAATTTATGCGAGAAGTTTTTTGCTTTTATCCTACTAAATTTGACATTAACTCAGCTTAGTCAGGCTTCCAATTCCGTTTTTTCCGACTAAATCAGCATTATCTTTATCTAGTCGGTATTTCATTCTTTCATTAACCCGACTAATCTGAAATTAACCCTTTTTAGTAGGGCGTTATTCACTTTTTTCCCCCGACTAAATAATAATTTCTACTTCTTAGTCGGGCATACCTCCCTCTATGCACCCGACTAACCGTGACTATTTTATCTTTAGTAGGACAAAAGCTGCTTTGTATGCCCGACTAATTCATATTCATCCTACTATTCTCCTCCAAAATCCAGCCGCTTCGCGTCTGTCGTGCTTCCTTTTCCCTTGCGGCACGATATATTCACATTAATTTTACGTTCACATCACTTCTTTTATCTATTTAGAACGTAATATTTTACTTACTTTACGTTCTAATTTGTTAATATCTAAAATAAAAACGTATTTTTCTAATGGTTTTCATTCATTTGACCCATGTCCACTCGTTTAAACTGCAATTATCATAGTTCAATTACGTTTAGATATCACCTTTGTAGTAATCTGAACGTAAAACATATACATTTCTTACGTTCGTATTAAGTATAATTTCAATATAGGTGGTATTTATGATTATAGTATTACACGCAGACAACATCATGTTCTCTGCATCCCATAGCTTCCAAAACCCGGTCGCTTCGAGTCTGATATGCCTCGTATTTTCACAGAAGAACAGCAAACCACCCTCCCGGACGATTCGCTGCTCTTCTTTGCTCTATACTGCACAAATATTATATGTCAAAAAATTTGAACGTTTCTAATTGCCCGCGCACATACGATACCGGCACTTACAGCACTGCCTTCAAATCCTCAGTAAGCTTCTCTACCTTTGCCTGTGCATCTGCAACGCTGTCGCCCTTCACGCCCATGTAGAACTTAATCTTGGGCTCTGTACCGGAAGGTCTTGCACAGCACCAGTTGTTGTCAGGCAACTCAAAGTAAAGAACATTGGATTTAGGAAGACCTGTTGTGGTCTTCTCGCCTGTCTCCATATCAATTACAACATCATTCTCATAATCTCTAAATTTCAGAACCTTCAAATCGCCAAATGCCTTGGGAGGATTCTCACGGAGCTTATTCATAATCTCGGCAATCTGCTTGGAACCATCAATACCCTTTAAGGTGATGGTGTACTGAGTCTCTTTGAAGTATCCGTACTTCTCATACATCTCAAGCATCATATCCCAAAGAGTCTTGCCCTGCTTCTTACAGAATGCAGCCACCTCACACAGACACATAACTGCCACAATGGCATCCTTATCTCTTGCATGCGTACCTGCCAGACAGCCGTAGCTCTCCTCCAGACCAAACACGTAATTGTTGCTGCCTGTCTGCTCAAACAGCTTAATCTGCTCACCGATAAACTTAAAGCCTGTAAGCACCTCAATCAGCTTCACTCCATAGGACTCAGTGATGGGGAAGGTCATGTTGGTGGTTACGATGGTGGTAATCATAGCCGGATTTACGGGCATGGTACCTGTTGCTTTTCTCTCTCTTAAAATATACTCTGCAATCAGCATACCGGACATATTTCCGGTAAAGGATACATATTCGCCGGTCTTTGTATCCTTGCAGTATACACCCAAACGGTCCGCATCGGGGTCGGTAGCAAGCACGATGTCTGCATCCTTCTCTTTTGCCAGATTAATTGCATAGGTAAATGCCTTGGGGTCCTCAGGATTGGGATAATCCAGTGTGGTAAAGTTGGGATCCGGATTCTCCTGCTCAGGCACTACATAAACATGCTTAAAGCCAAGCTCGGACAAAATGCGTCTTACCGGCACATTACCGGTTCCGCAAAGGGGTGTATATACAATCTTGATATCATCTGCCATTTCCTTGATAACATCAGGATGAATAATCTGTTTCTTTAATTCTACCATATAGGCATCATCAATTTCCTTGCCGATAACCTGATAAAGACCTGCCTCCACAGCTGCTGCCTTATCCATGGTCTTCACGGTATGATAATCCTTGATAGCCTGTACTTCCGTGATAATATCCACATCGCGGGGAGCTGTTACCTGTGCGCCGTCCTCCCAGTAAACCTTATAACCGTTGTACTCAGGGGGATTATGGCTTGCAGTTACCACGATACCCGCTGTACAGCCTAATGTACGGAGCGCAAAGGAAAGCTCCGGTGTAGGGCGCAGGGTCTCAAATACATATGCCTTAATACCGTTTGCCGCAAGACAAAGCGCTGCTTCATCCGCAAACTCAGGTGACATACGGCGGGAATCATAGGCAATTGCCACACCCTTAGCCTGTGTGCCCTGCTTCAAAATATAATTCGCAAGTCCCTGTGTTGCCTTACGAACAGTATATAAATTCATACGGTTAGTACCTGCACCGATAATTCCACGAAGTCCGCCCGTACCAAACTCTAATTCCTTGTAAAACCTCTCTTCAATCTCAGCGGTATCATTCTGAATCGCCAAAAGCTCCTTTTTGGTATCCGCATCAAAATAATCATCTTCCAGCCAGAACTTAAATTCCTCCATATAACCCATATTCATTACCTCCTTGTTGGATTTCATAAAATATTGCATATATTATATCACATAATACACGTTTCTGTCACTCTTTTGTATAATAATGATAAATATAGTCTGTTCGAATGTCCTCTACCAGCGCTCTCATATCCTTAAGCACAGTTTCCCAATTATCCGCCGTTACCAAATGACTGCCGTCTGCCATTTCCTCCAGCATATATTGATTAATATCCGGCGCATAATGAATCAAATCCATGTAATTATCCAGATTACAAATAATATCTTTATCATTTTGGAAAAAATACAGCTTCACATTATCATGCTTAAGCAGAACCTCCATAACATGCTTCAACGTATAAAAATCCCTGTCCGATACGCCGTTAATATACGCACAATCCCACCAGCACATGGAATAGGGTGGCAAAAAGAAGGTATACTGCGTATCCGGATGGGCTTTAATCTGCGCCTCCAGCATCCCGACATTCTGTCCGATTATTTCCCTGTCAAAGGTTTGGTACTGTTCCACTGTTTCCAAACCTTTCGGTTTGTCATAGTATCTCATCATGGCAGCTGCACCAAAGGTTTTATCATCTGCCCAATTATATGCCTGCCCCCCCGTATACTTATCCTCTGAAGCACATGCAAGCATATAAGGGATCCTCTCAAGCAACACTTCTTTATTCAACAAATACGGAATGTCATCCAACACCGACGTGGTATGAAGATATCTCGGCACATCATCCCCGTATAATGTAACCTCTGCAGGTGCCTGAAGAGCAAAAACATCCAGCCCCCATACAACCCGCTTCAAATCATGCTCCTTTTGCGCCATTTCAAGATAATACAACAAATCTGCCACAGAACCGGATGCACGGATAACCTTTAAAAACTCCGCATCATACTGCTCATTCAAATAAGTACTGTCGCAGTTTTCTACCACCGAGGACCCCACAAGTACACTGTCATAAGAAAAATTCCTTATCGTGCCGGGCATCTGATTATCCCTGTCATGCAACACGGACGGTATATCCGCAAAGGGTTCATGGTACTGATAAAACGGGTCAAAGAACCAGACTATCAGTGCAAAAAGCAGCGCCTCTACGGCGATTATCCCTATTAACTTTTTCAAGGCTTTCTTTTTATCATTCATAATCCGTTCCGTATTATTCCATAATCATACTAAAAATTAAAATACAGGAAAGTACTTACCTGCGATAATGACACAAAGGACCATACAAACAGGCTTGCCAATACAATTAGTCCAATCGTACTTCTACCCTTTTCTTTTATCCATTCCTCTGCACGCTTTCCGCGAATTAACAGCACACCAATTATCATCGGCAAAAGCAGTGTTGCAAGATACATCATATTCAATGCAGAGGGCAGCAAAACCTCAAGCCCCTGACGAATCACGTAATTTTCCGGTATCAAAAGCACATTGCTCATTCCAAACAGCATGCCATTCCAGCCTCCGGTAAACAGCTTTTTAAAAAGCAGCAATGCATCCTGCAAACTATTGCTTCTGAATATGGCGAATGCCATCACCGTAAATCCAAAGGTAAACACTCTGTTTAGCCACTCCAGCTTAAACCTAAGCTTGGGAAACAGATTCTCCCACACGATTGCCAGTCCGTTTAGTAGTCCCCAAATCACAAATGTCCAGTTGGCTCCATGCCACAGACCGCTGACTGCAAATACAATCATGAGATTCAACAGTTTACGTGGCGTACCCTTGCGGTTTCCTCCAAGGGGAATATAGATATAACTTGTAAAAAAGGCGGTTAATGTCATGTGCCATCTGCGCCAGAAATCCCTGACAGATGTCGCCATAAGCGGTGAATGAAAATTTTCCGGCAAGTTAAATCCAAACATCTTACCAATACCTCTTGCCATATCACAATAACCGCTGAAATCGAAATACAACTCTAAAGTAAAGCATATAATGGTTACCCATGCTGCTACTGCGTCTAAAGCGTGTATATTGTTGAATTCTGCATTTACTACGATTGCCAGCGTATCTGCCAGCAATACCTTCTTCGCCAATCCTAAAATAAACAAAGCAAAACCGTCAAACAAATTTTCCGCTTTCACCCTGCGATTCTTACGCACTAAAAGCTGAGGGCAGAAATCCTGATGATGTACGATAGGACCTGCTATCAACTGCGGAAAAAAGCTGATATAGCAGGCATAATCCCACCACTTATAGTGTACAGTCTTTTTCCAATATAAATCCACAATATAGGACAACTGTTGGAATGTAAAAAAACTGATTCCCAAGGGAAGGGCAATTCTTTCAATCGTAATGTCTGTGTGGAAAAAATAATTGCAGTTATCAATAAAAAAGTTGAAATACTTAAAATAAAACAGCAAACCCAAATTTCCCATAACACTGACAATCAGCAATACTCTTCGGCTTCCAAAGCGTTTCACTTTATCAAACAGAATGCTAAACCCAAAGTTCATTAACATGCTAAAGCTCAATATCCAAAGGTAGGAAACATTATAGCAACCATAAAACCAAAAGGACATCCCCACCAGAAAAATCTTTGCAAAGACCGGTTTTTCCAATCTTTGCAAAAGGAACCATCCTATCAGGGAAAGGGGTAAAAACACTATGATAAAAAATACGGAATTAAATAACATACGAGCCCCTTTCTCAACCTACATTATTGTATCTTTAGGGAAAAATCACTTCTGTCCAAAGAAAAATTAGGATTATAATAAGGATCTCCCTTTGCAAGCGCTTCCTTCCATTTTTCCCTAAACTTCTCAGACTCTTTATTATACCTCTGCGCTTTCTCTCCCTGGTCATCCAAACCTCTCGATATGGACTCATAGTGATATAGTTCACAGAAGGGAGTAAACACATTCAAAAGCTCTTTTTCCCGTAATTTCAGGCAAAAATCCACATCATTTAATGAAATCTCAAAGCCTTCATCCAGGCCGCCCACCTCTTCAAACAGACTTTTCTTTACCATCAGGCAGGCACCTGTCACTGCCGTTACATTTTGAGCATAACACAGTCTTCCCATGTAACCTAAATTCTGGCGATGTTGCTTATAGTGGGTATGACCGGCCGTCCTATGAGCTCCAAGCCCGATAACCACGCCTGCGTGCTGGATAGTCTTATCCCCATAGAAAAGCTTTGCTCCCACAGCGCCCACATCAGCTCTCTGTGCATACATCAGAAGCTCCTCTATCCAGTTGACGGTAATCACTTCCGTATCATTATTCAAAAGCAAAATATATTCACCGGACGCATATTTCACACCCAGGTTATTCACAGCAGAGTAATTGAACGCTCCCTTATAGGTAACTACCGAAATCCTGCCATCCTCACTGCGCAGAATGCCGCCGTCATTTTGTGCATCCGTCATGCTCTGTCCTGCTGCCAGAGTATATTTACTATTTAACAGTTTACCGTAGTAATCCCTGATTTCCTTGGTCTCACTGTTATTCTCCACAATGATAATCTCGTAATTGTCATAAGTAGACTTCTCCACTATGGAAGTCACACATCGCTGCAAATCTTCCGCATGGTCTTTATTGGCAATCACAATGGAAACCTTAGGTGTACCGATAATTTCATATCGAATTTTAAATATGGTTTCAAAAGCACGGGTACTGGTAATCTGGAAATGATCATAGCCATGCTTTTTTAAATGCTCCGACACCGCACCCTTGGCAGCCGCAATAGCATAAGGCTTCGCATCAATTCCCGATGCAACACTTCCCGAATGACTTCTCCAATAATACATCAATCTGGGAACGTGAACAATTTTCTTTGCATTGTCCGTCAGTCTCAGTATCATATCATGATCCTGACTGCCGTCAAATTTAGTGCGAAACAACTCGTCACCATCCATCAGTTCTCTTGCAAATACGCTGAAATGGCAGATATAATTATTTGCCCGCAGATTGTCCGGCGCATAATCCGGTTTAAAATGCAGGGTCAGCATCTTGTTGATATCTCCACTCTTAAAAGTGGTTTCGTCACAGTAGATATAGTCTGCGCCCTGCTCATTAATTGCCTTTACATATTCAAACAGTACGCTGGGGTGCAAGATATCATCCTGATCCAAAAGACCAATGTATTCTCCCGTTGCCATGCGTACACAGGCATTGGTATTGCCAGCAATGCCTTCATTTTTCTCGAGTTTCTTATATACGATTCTTCCCTCGCTGCGTGCTGCATATTCCCTGCAAATCTCGCCGATATAGCTGTGAGCTTCATCGGAGCCGTCAGCCAGACAAAGCTCCCAGTTCCTATAGGTCTGATTCATCACCGAATCCAGCATCTCAATTTGGAACTGCCTGTCATTATTCCAAAGGGGCACCAAAATACTGATTTTTACCATGCGAGGAAATACAGTCTCTTTCTCCTTAATCGCCTGCTCCGGTGTAGGAAAGCTTTCCGTACCGAACTGCTTCATGGCTTCCTTTTCTCTTTTCTTATAGCCCAGCTTATGGATAACCCCCTTGGGACCTCCGCAATTTGCCAGCCTGTCCTTCTGGCGGATTGCCCAATGCACCGCGCTTCTTGCAGGCTTACTCATCTTCCACATGGGATTATTCTTAATGCGGTCAAGTTTCCAGGTAAGTTCCTCATTCTTCGACTCCAGTTCCGCAATTCTGGATGCCATATCCGCACATTTTAAATGCTCCTTTTCATATGCTTCCTGATAATTCATTTCCTGTTCCATGATTTACTCTTTTCCTCTCAGATACCAACCGCTAAAATTAAGCAGCTTCATTTTACTGATTTTGTGTACTGCTATCATACCAATTTGATACTCAGAAGTAAGCGCGGCATTTTCATCAACTTCAATAGCAAAGCCACACAATGCCACATTTTTCTGATCCGGCATATTTTCCTCCAAATCCTGCCTGTACCTGCCATTCACTTTACAGACATATGCCTGGCTCAAGTCCCGCTCATCCTTGGACAATAACACATAAAAATCATAACACGCATTATCATCTCCCAGCACCACACCATAACCTTTCATGATTCCGGAAGTACTCTGCTCCACATTTATCATAAGACATTTGTCTTTACGAAGTTCATCCCTTGTAAACGGACAGTGTTGCCAATCTGCCTTTTCTGTCATATTTCCTGCATTTACATAACCGGGCACAATACGGCTGTCCAAACCCTCCTGCGTCAATTCTTTCGGATAATAAGGGTCTGTTCCCAGCAAAGCCGGATGCAACTCATACAGTTTGGTGCGTTCCGAAAGCAGACGCTCGCGCTTCTTTCTTGTCACATCATCGCCACGGCTTAAGGATTCATGATGATAAGCATACTCATCCAAAATCATCACATTCTGATACCCTGCTTCATAAAGGGCAAATCCTAAATCCACATCATTGTACGCCACCTGCAATTCTTCCTTAAAGCCACCTGCTTCCCGGAATTTGGAAGCTTCTATCAAAAGACAGGCCGCCGTCACTGCAAGGCAATTCCACTCACCCTTATTTCTGCCAAAATAATAGTCTTTATCATCTTCGGCAAATTGCAGCTTATGAACCGGTCCTACAGGAAGATTGGTAATGCCTGCATGCTGTATCTTCTTCGTACCGGGATAATACAGCTTTAGTCCCACCGCTCCCACATACTCCATGGAAGCCTTGCTTTTCATGCGCTCCAGCCACGCCTTACCACACGCCTCAATGTCATCATTCAAAAACAGCAGATACTCTCCGTTTGCCTCCTTCGCTCCCAAATTGCACATCCTTGAGAAATTAAACTCCATGGGGCTGTAAATATATTTCTTGTCCTTCATGAGGACTTCTATCTCCCTGCGATGTTCTTCACTGCTGCCGTTATCCACAACAACTATCTCTATATTTTGCAGGCCATCCAATGCCTGCAAACAAATCTTTAAAACCTCCACATTATCCTTGGAGGGAATAATCACGGAAACCGTTCCCGGCACATTTGCGCGTTGTGTTCTTAAATCGGATGCAGAACCAAGATAATCCTGCCATACATTCTCTCCGCTTACATGAAACAGAATGTGAGGCACCCTTTGCACGCTTTCACACTTCTTCTTAAATCCGCCTGCCCTTTCCATCAACCTATCCAAAACATTTCGGATTATCTCCGGCTGTTTAAAGCAAATACCTTCTACATTCTCCGAAAGCTGCTTTGTCAAACATTTCGTCTCAATCAGTTCTGCCATCATTGGTTCCGCGCCAGCTTCTTCCCACAGCGCCTTGCGCACTGCAATTACACTACCGGGATAGAACTGAGATAAATAAGTGTCCGGCGACCATGCAGGCTTATACCAGGGATTCGCCCTGCACCCGTCCTTCATCAGCATATCCTCATCGCCGTACAAAATCTGCGCTTTATCCATTCGTCGAAATCCCTCTGCCAGATACACAAGGGCACCCTCTGCAAGCTTACCCCTGCTCTGATACAGTACCACAAAAGACTCCTCCGCTGAAAATGACTCAGTTTTTTCCTTACATTCCTTTTCCGTAACCCATTCATGGTAATCAGGCTTCATCCTGCGCAGACGCTTTTCATAGCTTCTGTCAAGTTGCTTTATACAGATTTCTTTTATCTTTTCTTTAATCTGCAAAACCCTTCTCCTCTAGAAAATCTTTTTAACGGCATTCGCCATATCTTCTGCCATCTCCACGGATACTCTTACAATTTCAAGTTTCATATACAACGAATTGTCTGTCTTAGGCTGGAGCTTTGTAATATTAAGGTTGATATTAGGATCTTTCGTTGGAAATACCAGACTGATACCATCCTTTCCCTTCATCACCTTACCATTTACACACAAAACACCCCGAGCCCCCACCGGTACAGCCTCTCCGTTAAAGGTAAGCTCCTTTATCTTGCAGATGCAGGCATCAAAAGCCGGATCAATACGCAAGTTCTGCACATTTCCGCTGACCTGATACGTAAACTCTATTTCATTATCACCCTTAAAGGCATCCGGTATAAATACAGAAGTCTCCTCCTGATATCCATTCCCCAAATCCTCATAAACCTGCACGCGGAAAATATCCTCTTCCTTCTGAAAGCTCTTTAGCCACCGCTGCGGCTCATAAATTTCTCCGCCTATTATCTCCCTAAGTTCACCCATGGCCAGATACTTTCCGGTCACAAACTTCTGAAAATCACGCTCCTGCTCGCGATAGCTTTCCGCTTCCTTCTCAGTAATCTCAAGTCTTTCCAAAATTCTGTCAAGTGGAAGACAGTTACGCTTTTCATCCTCCAAAAGGTAACAATAAACAGCCCTAAATGCCAGCTCCTTTATCGCAATAGCCTTCCCAAAGGTCCACTCATAATCAATCAATGTCCAGTCATCCCCGTGAACAAGAATATTGGAAAACACCAAATCAAAATCAGCTATCGGATAGTCTTCATTGTGCCCCGTATATTCAAGATATTTGTCAAACAGCTTCATAAAACCGTCAAAATCCTGTTTATCCAAACATGCATCCATAAGCTCTGAGAGTGTATGCCCCTGTACAAATTCAAAAGCCGCATAAAATTCACTGTCCGTCTCCACAAGGTTACACTTATTTACCTTCAAACCGTTTCCCTCGTATCTTTTTGTCAGGCTTTCATAAGCTGCGGGCAGATTTGCAACATGTTCCTTTGCATCATCCGTGAGTGGATACTTGCGCACCTCTTTCCCATCAGATTCACTCTCACAAATCACCGTTTTGATTTGATACTCCTTTGCCCTGTCATTGGAATATCTTGCATAATTTACATCTATATCCTCTCCAAGCACTATCAGATAGGAATTGGAGAATACCGGGAACAAACCGTCCTTTACCAAACCGTCAAAAGCATTCTTTTCATTAAACAAAAGCATTCTGTTCCTATCAAAATTCCTCAGATTATTGGTCAGTTCTCCCATTCCCGGAAGTCGTTTGTCCGAGTAGACCGTAGTCATAAATTTGTAATCCGGATATGGGTAATAAAAATGATACTTCTCTACGCCGCATTCCGCAAAAATTGCTTCCAGTCCCTGTCTTGAAAAGGTACGCACACCACCACCGGATGCATAATTTTCTATGCCGCTAAAATAGGTACCCAGATGGTCCTCCATGCACCCCGCAAAATACTTAAGTCCGTATTTATTTTCAATGGCAATTACAATCCTTCCTCCCGGAGCCAAATGCTTCTTTAAAATATTTAAAAACTCTACAAAGGGTTTATCCCCACCGATATAGCTCTGCCCATACTCAAATACACCTATCAGACAAATATACGTATAATCTGCGGGCAAATCAGGTTCTATATCCTTGAAATTACCCACATGTATCGTAACATTCTCACATTCATCATGCCTATATGCATTTATCATACTGCGCTTCTTGGACAAATCCACGCAGGTAACGCTTCCCGCTTTTTTTGACAGCGCACCGGTAATGGCACCACAGCCACTACCTACCTCCAACACCCTGTCCGCCTTTGAAATAGGGAGAAATTCCACAATATTCTCCCTCTGGCAGGACAAGTGATACAATACGGGCCAGCTTTTCTTTTCTTCTATGATTTTTTGAAATTCTATTTCAGAATAATTTCTGGTTATTTCTAGGATTTCATCTTCCACCGCCCCGTCACAATAGAAATCTTCTCCGGGGTATCTGCTCAAATCCAGCCAAACCTTTCCAATCTGCTCTCTGTTTTCCAAGGGAACCTCCTTATTCTTCCTCTTCTATACAAACAATACTATTCTTGCCGAAATAAAGTGCCATAAAATAATTTGGTTCATAACTCGGATCCCCCGACAAATCGCCCAAACACAACAGCCATGGTTTAAACACATATGGCCTCACGATGACATCAGGCTCATTACTTTCACAAATTTCTACTCTGTCCAAATACTCCTGATAATAATTATATGCCTCTCCAGTATGCACAAAATAGTAAGCACAATAAGAAGAATACATTCCTCCCTTATTGGGTTCTGCAACAAAAATGACTATCATAATTATGGCAGTAATTACATGATAACACCATGTATTTTTCAAATGGAAGCCCATTCCCTTCTTCTCCAGATAACGGCAAAACCATCCTAACAGGTAAAACAAATTTATAAACAATAGTAGCTGGAAGCTTACTTTTACCATATTCGTAGCTCTGCCCAATAATGCATGCCCCATGGTATACATGGTAGGAGCAAATCCTGCGGCATACAGGCAGAATGACCATATCGCCACCAATGCAGGATATCTGAATGTAAATTTTGACTTTTTTACCAGGTACCATGCCACGGGAACCATAAATGCCACAATCACGAACGTCCTAAGTCCCGTAAAATCCCAGAAATGCGTGAATGCACTTTGAAAAGAACGCAAGACTGCCTCCGGCACGGAAAGTTTTAATCCTAAATAATGTTGCATTCTACGGGCATTTCCCGGAGCTGAAAGATTCATATACATTGCCACTGCATATACCACTCCTGCCGGAATAATTCTCAACACATTTTTATTACGAAAAATCAATCCGAAACCCAATATAGATAAAACAACCAGTCCTACTTGTAAAACGGTAACATTGTTTGCACCGCCCACCATAACTGCACCAATAAGACTTCCGGCTATCAACAATCCGATGCTCCACTTGCTTTTTGCATAAATCAACTTCAACAATCCCGCTATAAACAGCATACCAAATCCATGCATAGCCGTATAATGCACTGCCGAATTATACCAAAAAAAACCTTCTATAGCTGAACGCATAAAAAGAACTACTGTAGCAGCCACCAACGCCTGCACTGCAAGGTTCGCCCATTTATCGTTACTCTTTATCACTTCTTTAAGCAACACATGTACCAGACAAAAAACACCCAGTATCAGCACCGCCAAAACAAACCACAAGCCCAACACATATTTATCTGTACCCCAAATCGCCGGCATCATCGACATAAAAAAACAAGATGTGTAGGTTCCCTGCCACGAATACCATGACTGCTTCACATTAGTAAATGCTCCGTTTAAAGCATCCCCAAAAGAATGCTTTATCTCCCACATATGTTTCGCAAATCTTCCGTATGAAAAATCGTCATACCAGGGCACGCAATTTGTCATTATTCTTACTATCGGAAACAAAACCACCAGAAGAAACAAAACCGCTCCGATGGCTAAAAGTTTCATACTAATTTGTGCATTTGTTATTTTGGTTATATATTTCTTCATATATATTTCCTCACACTCTCATTACGTCTATATATTCTTTACTGCAATCCGCGCATTCATATCAAAATATCCAACCGTGTTTTTATCAGATATTACCGTAATATTCACCACATCATAAAGCCTGTGATACACTTCAAATACGTCCCCGTCATATCCGGTAAGTCCCAGGGAAAGAAGATACTCTCCTCCCTGCAGGGACATATTTTGTGTGAAGGTGATTTCTTTTACATCACCCGCCTTTGCGCTATCCAAAAAAGCCTTTTCCACCATGGTGTTAGTACCTGTTATTTCCACACCAATCACATTTTTGATGGTATATGCAAAAATCGGTGCCTTAATGTCTTCATAAAACTTTACCTTCATATGAATGGTAAAATCTGAATTCTTCAGAATGGAATTACTTCTTACACCTCTGTCGTCCGTAATATAACATTCTACAATCTCTCCCTGTTTGGTTCCGTACTCCAAAAGCTCCGGATTTAGTCCCTCCGGCCGGGGTGACGATGTCGGGGAGCCTTCGCTTCCTTCATCCGTAACTTCTTCTACATCCTCATACTGCCCTACAAGCACCTTCTTGTAGGCATCTATCATCTCCTTGGGCTTTCCTTCTCCCAAAAGCTTTCCCTGATTCAAAAGATATACCCTGTCACAATACTTGCTGACACTGCTTAGATCATGACTGACAAACACAATGGTTTTGCCCAGCTTCTTAAATTCCTCAAATTTGTGATAGCATTTTGCCTGAAAGAAAACATCTCCTACAGACAGCGCCTCGTCCACAATCAGAATCTCCGGCTCTATATTGATTGCTACCGCAAAGGCAAGGCGCACAAACATACCGCTGGAGTAAGTTTTACAGGGCTGATATACATAATCCCCTATATCTGCAAATTCCAGAATAGCAGGAAGCTTCTCCTCTATTTCCTTCTCTGAAAAGCCCATCATGGTACCGTTTAAATATACATTCTCGATACCGTTATATTCCATATTAAATCCTGCTCCCAGCTCCAAAAGCGCAGAGATACGGCCATCAACCTTAACCTCACCGGCTGTCGGATTCAAAACACCGGTAATGATTTTTAAGATGGTGGATTTTCCCGAACCATTGGTACCGATAATGCCCACCGTCTCGCCCTTCTTTATCTGCAAATTCACATCCTGCAGAGCATAATGCTTCTTGGGCGGATTTTTCTTCAAAAGGCCAAACGCATCTTTCATACGGTCTGAAGGTTTGTTATATAATTTGTATACTTTTTGAACATTTTGCACATCAATGGCAATTTGTGTATTTTCCAGCATTTTATGCACCAAGCGCTATCTGCACCCTTTCTTCCGTCTTCGGATTATTTTTACAATACATCGGCAAAATGTACCTTGAGACGTTTAAATACTCTGGTTCCTAACAAAAACAATATCGCTGTAATTCCCCAAAAATACAGAGTATAAGCAATATCTTCAAAAAACCACTGTCGCTCCAATATGGCACTGCGGTATCCATCCACAATATACACCAGCGGATTTAGTTTAAAAAACAAAACCGCACTCCCAAAACGAGACTGCATATCACCCAAATTCCACAGAATCGGAGTCGCCCACATGCCTATCTGAAGGGCAATGCTGATAATCTGGGACAAATCCCTGAAAAACACTACCACTGCACATGTTGTATAACTGATTGCCAGCACCAAAACAAAAAGGCATGCACTGTAATACAAAAGCTGTACCGTATAAATCGTAGGAAAATAACCGTATAGGCATGACATGATAAGCAGCACTCCCACAAAGAACACATGAATAAAGCCTGCTGCCACCACCTTAATAATGGGCAGTACATTGATATTAAAAACTACTTTTTTCACCAGATAATGATATTCTAACAACGCTGCCGTACCATGATTTAAAGCCTCGCTGAAAAAAAACCAGGGCACAAGACCTGCTGTCAGGGATAATACATACGGCGCTCTTGTTCCGTCCTGTAAAAGAGGACCTTCACTGTTAAACACAATATCAAACACCAGAAAGTACATAATTACCGTGACAACCGGCTGCGTCATAGCCCAAACGGCACCCAGATAAGAACCTGAATACCGTTTCTTAAAATCATTTTTTGCAAGCTTCCATATCAAATGCCTGTCTTTCATTCCTATTTTCCAGCCTTCTTCTTATAGTCTGCAAAACTGCCATGCTTAGTATCTTTTTCGGAAAGTGTCAATTCCATTCCCTCAGGAATAGGCCACTCTACACCAATATCAGGATCATTATACATGAAACCACCCTCATCATTGGGATGATAGAAGTCCGATACCTTGTAGCAGAATTCCGCATAATCGGATAACACTAAGAAGCCATGGGCAAATCCCTTAGGCACAAAAAACTGCTTCTTATTCTCCTCTGAAAGCAAGACTCCGTGCCACTTACCAAAAGTAGGAGAGCCCTCTCTCAAATCTACAGCCACATCATATACTTCTCCCTTAATAACCCTCACAAGCTTGTCTTGGGGATAATTAATCTGGAAGTGAAGTCCTCTGAGCACGCCTTTCTTGGAAGCAGACTGATTGTCCTGTACAAACACAACATCAATACCTGCCTCTTTACAATCATTATAATTATAGGTCTCAATAAAATAACCCCTTGCATCTCCGCGCACTTCAGGTGTAATCACCTTAAGGCCCTCGATTTCACATGTTTCAACCGTTAATTTTCCCATAACTGTTCCTTTCTGCATGCAACTGCATTCCTAGTAATAATATATATTCAAATCCACATTGCCGTTGATACCGTCAATCTTACCCTTTGAGGTATACTGCCACATTCCATAATACCCCTGATAAAGCGGTACGCTACGGTACTCTGCCAACCAGATAAAGTAGTTGTCCAACCGTTTGGTTTCCAGTCTGTTGTTATACCAGTTGCGGCTTCCGTAAACGCCTGCCGTATATCCGGCATTCTCGATGGTCCGGCAAAATGCCTCACACACAAGGGTTCGGGTCTCTACATCAAGACCGTCCGCCCTACCGCTGCCACCGGCTCCTTCCGTATCGATAAACACCGGAAATACTACCTTGTACTTACGAAGGAGTTCCAGCACCATGGAAGCCTCTTCCACAGCTTCCACTTCGTTCACCGCCTGGGTAAAGAAATATACACCCGTAGGAATTCCGGCAGCTTGTGCACCTCTCATATTTTCCTCAAAACGAGGGTCTTGTACTAAGCTTCCGGACACGGAACCGCGATACCCGGCTCTGATAATAGCAAATTCTACACCGGCATTCTTTACTTTATCCCAGTCAATCTCTCCATTCCATTTGGACACATCAATACCGGCCTTGGATTTACCACTCAAAACCTGTAGCTTATTAATCTCAGACTTGTCCGCATCTGACTTTGCATCCTGTTCCCTGCTGTCCTCCGTCTCGGCATCCACCTCATCCTCCGTCTTGATAAGAAGCGAGATATCATCAATTGCAACATACTCCACCTTATCTTTTACACGGACTCTGGTCTCATTTAAGGGAACTTTATAGCCCTCCTGCGGCAACAACTCCACAAAATATTCACCGGACGACAAATCTCCGATATAAATCACACCATCCTTATCCAGATCTTTAAACTCGCCAAGACCTTCAAGAGAAACATAAAAACTCTCACCCTTTACAGGTTTTCCTTCAATGTCAACAATCTGAATACGCAGATCCTTCTCCACGGATGTCATTACCAGAGACAAACGGTTAGCCTGATTGCGGATATCCTCAAGGAGAGGATTTACTTCCTTGTCAAAAAAGGTATTATCCTTTAAAAACGCTGATAAATCGTCCCCTATCTGTCCCGACTGTATCTCCGTCTGCACAATAGGCTTTGCTTCTTTATCCGACATGCTTTCCGCCATAGGTCTTTTCCCGCTCTGACTACTCTGTTCATCCTTGGTATTGCCTGCAACCACTATTATGACAACCAGCAGTATCACCGCAAGGGATGCATTGATTGCCGCCTTTCGCAGTTTAGAGTCCATTTGCTACCTCAACTAAATATTTACCGTAATTGGTCTTCATCAAAGGCTCCGCAAGAGCAAGCAACTGCTCCTTGTCAATAAATCCTCTCTTGTATGCAATCTCCTCAATACAGGAAATATATAAGCCCTGTCTCTTCTGGAAAGCTGCCACGAAATCCGATGCATCCAAAAGCGCATCATGATTACCGGTATCCAGCCATGCAAATCCTCTTCCCAATGTTTCTACATTCAATGTACCTCTCTGCAAATACTCATTATTTACAGTCGTAATTTCAATCTCACCTCTTGCAGAGGGCTTCACATTCTTTGCAATCTCCACCACATCATTATCATAGAAATACAAACCCGGAACCGCATAATTGCTCTTGGGATTCTCAGGCTTCTCTTCAATGGAGAGTGCCTTTCCGCTTTCATCAAACTCTACTACGCCGTACTCTCTGGGGTCACGCACATAATAACCGAAAATAGTCGCGCCGGGCTGACTCTCCGTGCGCATTGCCGCATTTTTAAGCACCTTGGAAAAGCTCTGTCCATAGAAAATATTGTCACCCAGCACAAGCGCTACCGCATCCTTACCGATAAACTCCTTGCCGATAATAAACGCATCTGCAAGGCCCCTGGGATACTCCTGTACCGCATAGGATATCTCCATACCAAGCTGATGACCGTCTCCCAAAAGCTCCTCAAACACCGGCAAATCCCTTGGGGTAGAGATAATCAGAATCTCACGGATACCCGCAAGCATCAGTGTGGACAAGGGATAATATATCATGGGCTTATCATACACCGGCATAATCTGCTTGGAAATTGCCTTTGTAAGGGGATATAAACGTGTACCGGAACCTCCTGCCAAAATAATACCTTTCATCTTTTTTCCTCCTTTTTTCGTAGTTTTAAACACACCGAATGGGAACGACAATATCGCTCCCATTTGGCATACTTATTTCTTATTTTTCGTACATATCCTCATAATACTTCTGATAGTCTCCGCTTGTTACGTTCTTCATCCACTCTTCATTCTCAAAGAACCAAGCAATGGTCTTTTTAATACCTTCCTTGAACATGGTCTCTGGATACCAGCCGATTTCTGCTTTAATCTTATCGGGTGCGATAGCGTATCTACGGTCATGACCCTTGCGGTCTTCCACATAGGTAATCAGGTCTGTGGAAACAAGAGCCTTTCTGGGATCGCCT
This sequence comes from uncultured Lachnospiraceae bacterium, assembly GCA_945609985.1. Taxonomy (GTDB): domain Bacteria; phylum Bacillota; class Clostridia; order Lachnospirales; family Lachnospiraceae; genus Acetatifactor. The sequence continues at coordinate 32,630 of CALYZQ010000014.1, forward strand.
TCAGGCAGCATCTCCTGCAGGGTCTCTATAATGATGTTGATAATTTCAATATTCTGCTTCTCGTTGTGACCACCGATATTGTAGGTCTCAAACAATCTGCCCTGCTCCTGAACCATGTCAATTGCCTTGGCATGATCCTCTACAAACAACCAGTCACGGACATTCTTACCGTCTCCGTATACAGGCAGTTTCTTACCCTGAAGTGCATTGTTGATAATCAGGGGAATCAGCTTCTCGGGGAACTGATAAGGGCCGTAATTGTTGGAGCAGTTGGTAATATTCGCAGGGAACTTATAAGTGTCCATATAAGCCTTCACCAGCATATCACTGCTCGCCTTACTTGCAGAGTAAGGGCTGTGGGGATCATAAGGTGTGGTCTCATAGAAAAATGCATTATCATCATCGGGCAGGGAACCGTACACCTCATCTGTGGATACATGTAAGAATTTCTTACCTTCCTTAAAGGTACCGTCCGGCAGCTCCCATGCAGCCTTTGCACAATTCAGCATTACAGCTGTACCCAATACATTGGTCTGTACAAACACTTCGGGATTACGGATACTTCTGTCCACATGGCTCTCTGCCGCGAAATGTACCACGCGGTCAATGTCATTCTCTGCAAAAATCTTTGCAATAGCTTCTTTATCACAGATATCTGCACGTACAAACGTATAATTATCCCTATCCTCGACATCCTTCAGGTTTTCCAGATTGCCTGCATAGGTAAGCACATCCACGTTGATAATACGGATGTCGTTATTATATTTCTTAAACATGTAATGAATGTAATTGGAGCCGATAAATCCGGCACCGCCGGTCACTAAGTAAGTTCTCATTTTATTATCTCCTTGTATTTTGTTGCAAATAAGCATACTTTTTTATATTATATCACATTTATCAGTCTTTTGCCATAAATTTCTTCAATCAATAACCAAGATAGCTCAAATTCAGGTCAACATCGCCGCTGATACCGCCCACCTTACCTGTGGAGGTGTACTGCCACATATCATATCTGCCGGTGTAGGTAGGCTCTGTCGAATACTGTGCCAGCCATATTTTGTACACTCCCAACTCACCGACATCCATCCTCTTTTCCAACCAGGTCTTGTTCGCATAGATACCTGCGGTATAACCTGCATTTTGAATGGTCTGGCAAAACGCCTTGCAAACGGCAGTCCTGGTATCCTTATCAATTTTATCTCCTCTTCCGCCACTGGCCTCTACATCCAAGAATACCGGATAGGAAATTTTATAATTTTTGATTCTGTCAAGGACAAAGGAAGCCTCATAGACCGCTTCAACCTCATCAGTTGCCTGAGTAAAGAAATAAACACCAACCTTTAACCCTGCTTTGGTTGCGCCCTTAATATTCTCTTCAAACATACGGTCCTCGTATAACGCTCCGTTAGATGAACCTCTATATCCACAGCGGATAATCACATAAGAGATACCGGAATTCTTCACTGCCTCCCAGTCCACCTTTCCATTCCACTTGGACACGTCGATTCCAAGCGTACCCGAACCGGTCACCAGGGAACCGTCACTTGCAAAATTGTATTTTGCTCCCTGTATAATCTGTTCTCCTGTGACTTTCTCTCCGGCTGCAGTGAAATAATATACCTTACCGTCAATCGTCTGCCAGCCGGTATATTTTGTCTCACCTTTTACAAAGAATTTTTCTGCAGTATAATAATCTGCATGTACCGCTTCCCTGTAGGCATTGTTTTCTACCACATAAAGCTGATTTCCTTTATCATCCTTAAGCTTTGTTTCTTTATCATCCTTCGGATGTTTCTTAACCGTAACCACGCTGCTTGCTTTTACCAGTTCTCCATTTTCCTGATAAGATACCGTAATTGTGGCACTGCCTTCTTTTACGCCTGTAACAGTAACATTCCATCCCGAAACAGCTACCGTAGCTACTGTCGCATCAGAAGATTCCGCCAGTAACGGCTCTTTTGCAGTTGCATTGGTAATCTGTGCCTTTATCACCACCGGCACCGCCACAAAGGTAGTTGCCTGTGGCAAATCCAATGTTATGGTCTTTTTGTCAGTTACTTTAACCGCCACACTTGCAGTTGCAGCCGTACTTTCCTGACCGTCTTTATAATTAACGGTTACGTTTACTACCGTGTCACCCTTTGCCACACCGGTTATGGTAACCGTTCCCTTTTCATTCACTGCTGCCGCAGCAATCTTTTCATCTGCAGAAGCTGCCTTATATACCAATTCTCTTCCTTCCGTAAAATTCGAAGGCTTAATAACTACCTGCATTTTACTTTCTGCAGTCACCGTCACAGCAGACGGTTCAACAGTCACGCTACCGGCTTTATTAACTGTCACACTACAGCTTCCTGTAAAGCTGGCGGCAGTATTTCCGCTTACATCCGTTATCTGTGCCTCATAGGATATCAAAGTCGTTCCCTCACCCGTTGCAGTTACCACAGCACTCGCACCTTCCCCTGTAACGGTAGCAACACTTTGATTTCCACTGCTCCATGTAACACTACTAAACACTATCTCACCGGCGACATCATCCATACATTTTGCCGTCACGGTAAAGCTTTCACCCACACTCAACACTTTGCCGGATGGTGATATACTTGAACTATATGCAGAAAGAACAAAGCTTTTGCTATTTGCCTCCAACAATATCGGGTTAGGAATTTTCGCCTTGGAAACTTCTGTATATGTATTCACCGTAGCCGTGCTTTCAACCCATGTAACCGTATCTGCAAGCTTGGATTCCACCTCTGTTTCATTTTTCTTGGTGTCCTCCACTTTTGCTTCTTCTTCTGTTTCCTTCTTCACTTCATCGCTGACATCCACCTTTTTATAAGCAATGTCTTCCTTTACATCTACCAACTGTTTCCCAACCGGAAGTATATAATCCGCATATCGCTCTTCCGTAAAAGCATTCACCGCAACCTTATAACTTCCTGCCGCAATACCCTTTTTATAAATAATACCGTCCATGTCTTCATCAGACCACACTTCCGTTTTCTTGTCCGGCTTTGTTACCGTCACTGAAAACGGCGTATTCGGCACAAGCTTTTCCGTTTCCTTATTGGTAAACTTAATTTTTAGATCCTGCTTTACTGAAGTCATATTAAGCGCAACAGACACTGTATTATCGTACTCTTTTTCATTATATCCTTTATTTTCTTCCTTATTAAGTTCCTCCTGCTTCTGCTGTTCCTTCAAAGCCTCAGCAGCTTCCTGTCTCGCCTTCTGTGCATCGGCCACTGCCAAAAGACCTTTTTCACCAATCATATTAATCTCTGCCAATTGTTCTCCTACAGTAGAAAAAACCGATGTCTGCGCAGCTGCATTCCGCTCCTTAAAATATACAATTCCCAATGCAACCGCCAAAATCAGAACCAGCACTCCCAAACCCGCAACTGCGCGGTCCATAACGCTAATCTTCGCCTTTTTCTTTTTCGGAGATACGTCTTCATCCCAAAATCCCGAATATTCATCATCTTCCTCCGACTCTTCTTCCAAGCAAGCTGATTCTTCTTCGAAGTATTCCTTCTCGGCATAAACAGGCTCCTCTTCGAAGTATTCCTCCTCAGCACAAACAGCTTCCTCTTCGAAGTATTCCTCCTCAGCATAAACAGCTTCCTCTTCGAAGTATTCCTCCTCAGCACAAACAGCTTCCTCTTCGAA
>CALYZQ010000015.1 GCA_945609985.1 uncultured Lachnospiraceae bacterium
CTTTATCGAAAGAAAAATCCACGACGGGTGTCGTGGACTTTGTCTACAGTCTGAAAGGACAATCGGAAAGATTGTCCTTTTTTCGTAATTGCGGGGAGCAGTCGGATGTGTTATGCTATAAATTAACCGGAGACTATATAATGGCGGAGAAAATTTATGAAACATTCTTTTGATTTGAAGCAGACAAATATTGTAAAAGGTTTCTTTATTCTGGTCATGGTTTTCCACCATGTATTTCATGTGCACATGAATTATAATTTGACCTTTCTGACAGGTGATGAGATACCGGAATTGTTGACCAACATTGCACTATACGGAAAGGTGTGTGTAGCCGGCTTCTGCTTCTTGTCTGCATATGGTATTACCAAAAAACACATGCGCGAAAATGCAGATACAAAAGGGGTTGTTCTTTCCCGCCTGACAAAGCTGTATTTCGCTTTTTGGCCAGTCTTCCTATTCGGAATAGCAGGCACGCTTTTGTTTGGAAATAAGTCGTTATCCGCAATATATATCAGTCCCAAGACCCAGGCTTTTTCGTGGATAAATCCGATTCTGGATGTGTTGGGGATTGCAGATTATTTCAATACGCCCATGCTAAATGCACATTGGTGGTATATGTCCGTTGCAATTTACGTGATTTTTCTGACTCCCATCTTTTACTGCCTGTATAAAAAAATCGGTGGGTTATCCGTGTTTGGTTTGATTGCAGTTGCTTATGTGGTGGATATTTACAGTCTTTGCTATGTGGCTGTTGCGGGGCTGGGTATAATGTGCGCCAAAGAGGATTTAATGGTAAAATGCAAGGATATCATTTGCCGTAATATTAGAAACCGTATTTTTGGCTATCTTGCAATAGTGCTGTTAAATATTGCGGGTTATGAACTGTATTTGGTGACATCGGAAGAGCATGCGATGCTGTTGTCAGGAATGGCGGTTCTGCTTTTGTGTTATGTGATAATCGCGGATATCCCTATAATTTCCCATGCATTGGAATTTTTGGGGAAACATTCGGCAAACATTTACTATGTACATGGATTTTTATATCTGTATTGGTTTACGTATACGATATATTCTTTGAAAAACCGGATATTGATTTATCTGGTAGTACTGATAGGTTCCTTGGCTGTTTCCCTTGTTTTAGAATTGGTAAAGAAACTGATACGATACAATAAGTTGGAGCAGCGTATTGTACAAAGAATTATGAAGCAGTAAAGTCTAAAGCGGAAAGGTTAATGTAGGGCGGTTTAGCATGAATAAATTTTCTAAAACAGTAAAAAAGCATTCCTATTTTTTGTTGGGTTTCGTTTGTATACTTATTTATTATTTGCCTTATTTTATTTTGGGGCAGGATTCGGCGTTTCGTATCACTGATTTTTTGGATGATGAGATTATACAATATATTTATAACGGAAAATATGCGTTTGCCGCACATGGAACAATTGTGGAAGAATGGTTATCCGGAGCACCGCTTCCCACAATTCAACCGCCTACCTTTATTTTGATTTTGTTTTTTAAAGTTTTTCCTCTTTTTACAGCGATTCTGGTGAGCAGTCTTTTTGGTACCGTGTTTGCATATATAGGCATGTTTCTTCTTGTGGACAAAGTGCTTAATGGGAATATGAAATATGTCACTTTGCTGGTTTCCGTATTATTCTGCATTTTGCCCTATTATCCGCCATATGGACTGTCTTCGGTGGGAATACCGCTGGTGATTTGGACATGTATCAGGATGTATGAGATATATGATCAAAATATAGAGCTTGGTTTTGCAGGGTGTTTCAAAAAGTGTATACCGCACTTCTTAATTTGTGTTTTTTATGCATTTTCTTCTTCCTTAATTTGGGCAGGTTATTTTGTTTTGGGATTTATGCTCCTGGCGGCAATCATTATGCTCATCAAAAAGAAAAAAGCGGGCTGGCTGCTTATGACAGCTGTTTTACTGATGATTGCGGTTTATTGCTTTGTGTTTAGGGAAACGTTAATCAATGTATTGTTTGAAACCTTTGTTTCACATCGTTCGGACCCGAATAAAGTATATGGAACGGAAGCCTTTTTGCCAAGCTTTATTCAAATGTTTAAGTACGGACAATATCATGCACCCAGTCTCCATACCTATATCATGGCATTCTCATTGGTGATTATAGTAGCAGGCGCCATTTTCTATAAAAGATTTAACGTTTCTACCAGGAGACAGATTACCTTGGCAACCTGTATTTGGGTAAGTCTTCTGCTGATTGCTGCCTTTAGTGCGTTTTACGGGTGTGAAACGGGACTGAAATTCAGAGAGTATTTGGGACCGCTGGAAAGCTTCCAATTGGACCGTATCTATTGGCTCAATCCGACGCTTTGGTATTTGGAGCTGGCGTTAACAACTGTTATCTTTTTCAGTATGGCAGAGGGTATATTTGCCTGGTTGAGTAAAAGAATCCGTTTTCTGAAGGAAGGACTGTTGAATGTTTTTCGTATAGGTTTTGTAATAGCCTTCGGAGTGTTTTTTGCAAATTATATAGTACATCATATCAGTAGCACGGAATATTACAGCAATGTTCAGCGTGCTTTTGGCAAAGAGACGGAACATTGGACTTATCATGAATTTTTCGACCATGAATTATTTGACGAAGTAGAAAGATATATCGGTAAGGAGAAAAGTGAGTACCGTATCGGTTGTGTAGGTTTTGTACCGGCAATAGCTCAGGCAAACGGTTTTTATACGGTGGATGCGTATTCAACGAATTATCCTTTGGAATACAAATACCAGTTCCGAAAAGTAATTGAAAAGGAATTAGAAAAAAGTACAAACCTGAAATCCTATTATGATAATTGGGGAAGCCGATGCTATATCTTTTCAGCTGAGCTGGATACCAAGTTCCAAAACGGAAAAGATGAAAATATTGTATTGGAAAACCTGGAAATCAACACGGATGTACTGAAAGAATTGGGTTGTAATTATATTTTTTCAGCGGTAGAAATAAAAAATGCAAGGGATATCAATCTGACTCTTTTGAATAATTTCACAACAGATACAAGCAAGATTGAGATTTATGTGTATGAGCTATAGAACGATGCAGAGAGATGTAACGGTAATAGGAGCAGCAATTATAGATGTACTTGCAGGACCGGTGGATGAGAAGCTTTGGGGAGCAGGTAGTCTTCCCATGGAGTCCATGCGCCTTTCTTTTGGTGGTGATGCCTTAAATGAGGCGGTAGTACTGAGCCGGTTAGGAGTAAATGTAGAACTGATTTCCAAGGTGGGAAATGATGATGCCGGGAGAAGAGTGCTTGATTTTTTGCGGGAAAATAAAGTCCATACAAAGATTAAGACAGAGGATAATCTGGAAACAGGTATGAATATTGTGCTGATAGATGCAAAAGGAGAGAGGCGTTTTCTGACCAATCCTGCAAGCAGCCTGCGGAAACTTGCAGAGGAGGATATCACAGAATATCTTGATTCGGCGGCTGACATTGTGTGTATGGCAAGTATGTTCGTGTCTCCGATGCTGGACATACCGGCGATGGAGCGGATATTCAGACAGATTAAGAGTAAGCCCGGGCGTGTTTTGGTGGCAGATATGACCACAGCTAAGAACGGTGAAACGATTGCAGATATCCGATGTCTGTTACCGTATATTGATTACATCATCCCTAACGAGACGGAAAGCGAGCGTCTTACGGGAGAAGCGGATGTATTTCGGGTGGCAGCTATGTTTGTGGAACATGGAGCACCTTGTGTGATTATCAAGAGAGGTGCAAAGGGCTGCCTCATAAAGACTGCAAAAGAGGAACTGGAAGTGTCGGCGTATCCGGGTGTATGTGTAAAGGATACCACAGGTGCGGGTGACAGTTTTGTTGCAGGTTTTGTAAGGGGGCTAAAAAGCGGCTGGTCTGTGGAGGAGTGCGCAAGATTCGGTTGCGCGATGGCATCCTGTACGGTAGAAGAGATAGGTGCGAACACTGCAATTAATTCGCTTGAGGAGCCTATGAGACGATATTTGGTTTCTAAATTACAGAATATGTTGCAGAGGGGAAAGGTAGTCTTGGCAATTGAAGGTGGAAGTGCAAGTGGAAAAACAACCTTGGCGGCATGGCTGCAACAGCAGTTTGAGGATTGCGCAGTATATCACATGGATGATTTTTTCCTTCGACCGGAGCAAAGGACAAGGGAAAGATTGGCGGAGCCCGGAGGAAATGTTGACAGGGAGCGATTTTTTGAAGAGGTTCTTTTGCCAGTAAGCAAAGGGGAGGCGGTAACGTACCGGCGTTTTGAGTGCAGTACGTTTACCTTGTCCGAGCCAGTTACGATACAGCCTGCCAAACTGACCATAATCGAAGGGGCATACAGTATGCATCCCATGCTGTCAGAGTATTATGACTTTTCGGTATTTCTGGACATTTCAGCTTCCCTGCAAGAAGAACGTATACGGAAGCGCAACACGCCGGAATCGGCAGAGAATTTCTTTGAAAAATGGATTCCTATGGAGCAGAATTATTTTAAGGAATGTGAAGTCAAAGATCGTTGCGATATGGTGTGGGAACAGTAGGGCGGTCATGCCCTGGCGACATTGACAAAAAAAGGGATATGACGTATCATTTTAATATAAGAAACAGTTAAAGAATGTAATATCGGGGATGAAGTATGATTCTATTTCGGGCAGACGGAAACAGTGCGGTTGGTTCAGGTCATGTAATGCGTTGCCTGTCCATTGCGGATGCTGCGAAGCAGCTGGGAGAAAAGTGTATATTTGTGACAGCTGCAGATGATTTTGAGGCGCATATTACGTCCCGGGGGCACGAGGTGCAGGTGTTAGGCACGGATTATACCGACATGGAGGCAGAGGATATGCCGGCTATTCTGGAGACATACAAGCCATCGGTGCTGTTTGTGGATTCCTACTTTGTCACGGATAAGTATCTGAGTAGTCTGCAGGAATATTGCAAAGAGCATGAGATTTTGCTGGCGTATTTGGATGATGTTCTTGCATTTCCCTATCCCTGTGACATTCTAATTAATTACAACATTTATGGAAAAGAAGAAGACTATATAAATTTATATGAGGGATTACAGATTCCAAGACTTTTGCTGGGAACTACATATGCGCCGCTTCGGATAGAGTTTCAGGACAGGACAGCCCGTGTGGCGAGAAGAGAAGCAGATAGTGTGCTTGTCTCTACCGGCGGAGCAGATGCAGAGCATCTTGGCGTGGAACTTTTAAAAAGGGCGATGCAGTATCCTTATACCTTTCATTTTATTGTGGGCGCAATGAATCCGGACAAAGATAAAATCAGGGAACTTGCGGCTGCGGCGGACAATATTGTTTTGCATGAGGGGGTGACCTCCATGGCACCTCTTATGAAAGCTTGTGATGTGGCGATATCGGCAGCAGGTTCCACGCTTTATGAGTTGTGTGCCACACAGACGCCTACGATTACTTATATTCTGGCTGACAACCAGATTCCGGGGGCAGAGGCATTTTCTGCAAAAGAAGTTATGCGAAATTGTGGTGATGTCAGAATCTTGGGCAGGGAAAAACTGGCAGAAAAGCTTTTGGAAGAGGCAGAAGCGTTGATGAATAATTATGAGGACAGAGTACAGATTTCCCAAAATATGCAGATAATTGTGGATGGCTATGGTGCCGGAAGGATGATAAAGGAAGTATTTTCAAAGAAAGCGTGATTGTATGAAAAACGATGAGGAACAAAGACGGATAGCCAAAAGTGAACATACCGCAAATGTTTATACTGCAAAGTGTCTTGTGACAATGACTCTGATTGTGTGCTTTGCATTGTTGCTTAATATATTGGATATTTTCATTATTGAAGATTATTTGATGTATATAGCGACAGGAGGCTGTGTAATTTGTGCTATAGCAGCAGTGCTGGTAGTTCATTTTTTCAACAACAGACTGAGTACAAAGTATATTTTGTTTGCTCTGATGGCGGTATTTATAGCGATTGTTGGTGTGACCGTAACATATCATACCGTTCTGATTAGTGCCATGCCCATCATGTGTGCAGTACAGTACAAGAAAAACAGGGTGGTGTACTATACCTACATATTGTCCGTTATCAGTATTTTCATCGGTGTAATGGGTGGTTATTATTTTGGTCTTTGCGATGCTAACATGCTGGCACTTACCGATACGGTTGCTTCAAACTATATTGACCCGGAGACCGGCGTGCTTCTTTTTCGGGAGCCCAACCCCAACCCGTGGGGAACATTGCCGATATATTATGTATTTCCCAGAGCAATGGTACTGTATGCCTTTGTGCCGGTTATGAAATATGTGACAAGAGTTATTTCAGACAATGCAGTCAGAGAGGCTGAGCTTAAGATATTAAGTGAAATGGATACAATGACACAGCTCTATAACAGGAATAAATACGATAAGATGTTGAAGGAGACCTATTCTGCTATAGAGAAGGTGGGTGTTATTTTCTGGGACCTCAATGATTTAAAGACAATCAATGATGAGATGGGTCATGAGTATGGTGATTTTGTAATCAGTTCTCTTGCGGGTGCTATCAAAGAAAACATCGGAAGAGGAACCAGAGCATTCCGTGTGGGTGGCGATGAAATTGTAGTGATTCAGAAGAATGCGAACGAGGCTTCCGTGCAGGAGCTGATTGAGCATATATATGAGAGCATTGAGTACAAAAATAAGATGTCTAAGGTGAAAATATCCGTTGCTTCAGGGTATTGTATCGGAGCCGGCAAAGAGATTGAAAAGGTGATAGCTGAAGCTGATGCCCGGATGTACGTGGAAAAGAAGCGCATTAAAGAGGAACAGAAGAGAATTAAGCTGATAAACGTGACAAACGGTGCGGAGGAATTAAAATAGAGATAAAGTGAAAGAAGACATTACCACAGATGTCTTCTTTTGATTAAGTGGGAGGTATAGGTATGAAATGGTTTGATTATGTGAAGGATTATAACACGATATCCATCATTGTCCGTATCTTTTTGGCAATGCTGCTTGGTGGATGTATCGGAATCGAGAGGGAGAAGAGCAAGAGACCGGCGGGCTTCCGCACCCATATTCTGGTGTGTGTAGGCTCCTGCATGACGGCGCTGATTGGATTGTATGTATGGCATGAGATGGGCAATATGTCAGACCCGCTTCGTATTTCCGCACAGGTTATTTCCGGTATAGGTTTCTTAGGCGTGGGAACAATTCTTGTTAAGGAACATGACCATATTACGGGACTTACCACAGCAGCGGGGCTTTGGACTACGGCTTCCATTGGTATTGCCTGCGGTTTCGGTTTTTATGTGGGTGCGCTGATTGGTACATTTGTGGTGGCGATTACCTCAGCCATTCTTTTTAAATTTGAAAAGAGAGGCCGTAAAAAGAACTGTAGGATTAATTTGTATCTGGAAATACAGGGTACAGCTCTGTTAAACGAGGAGATTGATCTGCTTGTACAGGAATTTAAGGCAAAGAATGTACTGGTGGTACCGCCCCGTACTGCCGTAAGGGAAAATGTGGGATTAGAGGTTTCCCTGCCATATGTGGGGAATGAGGATACGAAGGCATTGCTTCAGGCCCTTCGCAAGCAGGAAGGTGTTTTGTTTGCCATGGAAACGTAGTGTTGAAAATATCCATCTGGCATGGTATAGTTTAAGTGTGAAATTGCGACGATTAGGAGGACATCCCTTATGATGCGACAGGAAAATTATTATGAAAATTACGATAAAAAAGAAGGCTTACATTTTGATTCCAAGGTAGTTCACGGAGGACAGGGCTGTGACCCCATTACAGGCGCGGTGAGCTTCCCTATTTTCCAGACAGCCACCTTCCGTCACAGAGCCTTCGGTGTTTCTACCGGATATGATTATTCCAGATTACAGAACCCTACCAGACAGGAGCTTGAGAGAACCATGGCAATCCTTGAGGAGGGTACGGAAGCCTTCGCTTTTTCCAGCGGACAGGCTGCCAACATGTCTGTATTTGGTATGTTAAAGCCCGGTGACCACGTAATTTTATCCGATGATATTTACGGCGGTACCTTCCGTATTGCGGAGGATATTTTCAGTGCTCTCGGCTGTGAGTTTACTTTTATTGATTTGGCTGATACGGATTGTCTGAAAGCCACCATCCGCTCCAACACCAGAATGGTATTCATGGAGACCCCCACCAACCCGATGATGAAGGTTGCGGATATTCAAAAAGTGGCTCAGATTACCAAAGAAAACAACTTAATTTTTGTAGTAGATAATACATTTTTAACCCCTTATTTTCAGCGTCCTCTGCTGTTGGGGGCTGATATTGTTGTGCACAGCGGTACCAAGTATCTGTGCGGACACAATGATGTGATTGCAGGTCTTGTTATTGTAAAGAGTGAGGAGCATGCGGCTCATTTCCGCCTGCAGTTAAAGTCCAGAGGTAATGGTCTTCCTCCCTTTGATTCCTGGCTGTTACTCCGCGGTATCAAGACCCTTTCTTTGCGTATGCAGAAGCATGATGAGAATGCAAAGATTGTTGCAGAGTGGCTGAGAAAGCACCCCAAGGTGAAGAAGGTGTACTATGCAGGCTTTGAGGATCATGTGGGATATGAAATCAGCAAGAAGCAGTGTACCGGCTTCGGTGGCATGATTTCCTTTGAGCTGGACAGTGAAGAGACAGCTATGAATCTGTTGTCTGGAGTAAAGATGATTCTGTTTGCAGAGAGCTTGGGCGGAACAGAGACACTTATCACGTATCCTTTGACACAGACCCACGAGTCCATTCCTGCGGATATCAGAGAGAAATTGGGTATTAACAAGAGCTTTATCCGTATTTCCATCGGTATTGAGAACGCACAGGATATCATCAATGACTTGGAGCAGGCACTGGGCTAAGCGGAACGGAGATTACATGAAAGTAAAATTTACAAAAATGCAGGCATTCGGCAATGATTACATTTATGTGGATGCCATTCATCAGGAGATTATAGAGCCCGGAGAATTGTCCAAGAGGATTTCGGACAGGCATTTCGGAGTGGGTGCAGACGGATTGGTGTTGATTTGTCCCTCAGAGAAATGTGATTTCAGAATGCGTATTTTTAATCCCGACGGTACGGAGGCAGAGATGTGCGGAAATGCCCTGCGCAGTACTGCCAAGTTTGTGTATTTTCACGGACTTACGGACAAGACGGAATTTGAGATAGAGACTCTTGGGGGTATTAAGCAGATACAGCTTTTCGTGGAAGACGGAGAAGTAGTTAACATCCATGCCAAGATAGGTAAGCCGGAATTTAGGGCAGAGCTTGTACCGGTGACTACGGATAAAGAGACTTTCTTGAATGAAAAGATAGAGGTGCTGGGACGGGAGTTTCGTGCATCCTCTCTTTCTTGGGGAAATCCTCACACCGTACTTTTTATTGATGATGTGGACAATTTCGATGTGCACGGTTATGGTCCTGTGATAGAGTATCATTCTCTTTTCCCCCGCAGAACAAATGTGACCTTTGCACAGATAGTGGATGAGACCCACATCAAAATCAGAGAGTGGGAGCGCGGCACAGGAGAGACCTTGGGTTGCGGTACCGGCTGTTGCAGTGCGGTTGTGTTTGCCAATATCTTAGGTATGGGCGCAAGGGTTGTGGACGTGGAGCAGCCCGGCGGAGTACTGCATGTAGAGTGGGATGAGGAGGATGTGATTCATATGACAGGTCCCTCACATGTTGTTTTTCAAGGAGAGTATGAATATGAAGCTTAAAGAATTGATGGATTCTTTGACATATGAGCTGATAAAAGGCAGTTTGGAACAGGAGATTTCCGGCATCGTTTATGATTCCAGAAAGGTGCAGGAGGGCTCCCTGTTTGTGTGTTTAAAGGGTTTTCAGTCTGACGGACATGCCTATATCGGAAAAGCTGTGGAAGCAGGTGCGGCAGCAGTTATTGTGGAGGATGCTGATGCATGCGTGCCCTATGACATTACAGCGGTAAAAGTAGAGGATGCCAGAGAGGCATTGGCTCTTGTATCCGTGAAGTGGTTTGGCAATCCTGCAAAGGATATGACCATGATTGGTCTTACCGGCACCAAAGGAAAAACCACTACAGCACATATGATAAAGAAGATTTTGGAGGAGGCAGGACACCGCGTGGGTATGATTGGTACCCTGGGTGCTTACATCGGTGAGGAAAAGATTCCCACCCGCAACACTACTCCCGAGTCCTACGAATTACATTCCCTGTTTGCAACCATGAAGGAAAAGGGTTGCACCCATGTGGTGATGGAGGTTTCTTCCCAGGGATTGAAACAGAAGAGAACTGCTGGCATACTGTTTGATTACGGTGTATTCCTGAATTTATCCGTGGACCATATCAGTGACGGCGAGCATGCAGACTTTGAGGAGTATAAGGCTTGCAAGAAGCTGTTATTTAACCAGACAAAGCAGCCTATTATCAATTTGGACAATGAATACAGCAGGGAATTTCTGGAGCTTACTGAGAATCCCTTTACCATATCCTGTAAGGAGGATGCGGACTTAAAGGCTGTGAACATTCGAAATCTTTGGGATGATGAAATTTTAGGAATTGCCTTTACCGTGGAAGGCAAGGTACAGGGAGATATCACGGTTTCCATGCCCGGTATCTTCAACGCGGAGAATGCAATGGTGGCAATTGCCATCGCAGCATTTTGCGGTATTAAGGTGGAGGACATGAACAAGGCACTTCGCAAGGTCTCCGTAAAGGGACGTACCCAGTTAATCCGCGAAACCGCTCATTTTGCAACATTTATCATCGATTATGCACACAATGAGCTGAGTATGGAGAGCCTGCTTCATATGCTGAAGGGATATGAGCCTAAGCGTCTGATTTGTCTGTTTGGCGGCGGTGGTAACAAGCCCAAGCAGCGCCGCTATGATATGGGTAAGATTGCAGGCAAATACGCAGATTTGACCATACTTACCACAGATAATCCCAGATTTGAAGAGGTGGAGGATATCAATAACCAGATTATTGAGGGCCTAAATGTATACAATGGTAAGTATGAATTTATTTTAGACCGTCAGAAGGCTATAGAGCATCTGCTGGATACTGCCAAGAAGGGTGATATCGTAGCTTTGATAGGTAAGGGTCATGAGGATTATCAGGAAATTAAGGGTGTAAAATATTATTTCTGCGAGGAAGAGATTATTCTGAATCACTTAAAACAGAAATAGTGAATAAATACGAAAGAGGGTATAGCAATGAAATTAACAAATGAGCAGTTAAAAACCATTTATCACGGTGTGCTTCATTTCAAAGAGACAGAGGACGGCTATTTACAGTCCTTCCAGTATTCCGATAAGCAGATGGAGTATTTTAAAGGGGCATTTGATTTCTGGTATGACAGATGTATGGCAAGCAGTGCCAAGACCTTAGAGTTTACCACATCTGCAACAAACTTTTCCTTTGATTACAAAATCATATGGATGGGCTCACCGGATTCCATTGAGCTTGCAGTGGACGGTCTGATTACCAAGATTTATTATGTAAAGGATTTGGAGAAGGAAGGAACTCTTTCCTTTGAATTGCCGGAGGGTGAGAAGCAGGTAACTGTATATTTGCCTGCGGATGCCACTATTTTGCTCCGTAATTTTGAGATTGACGGAGAGTTTGCGCCGGTACAGAAGAGCGCAACTGTGTTGTGGATGGGTGACTCCATTACCCAGGGCTTCGGACCTCTTCGCTCCGCAGAAACCTATGTAAGCGTGGCAAACCGTCTGTTAAATTATGAGGTGCTGAATCAGGGAATCGGCGGCTATGTGTATGATAAAAACGTACTGATGAAGATGGAGGGCTATACTCCCGAAAAGATTATTATTTCTCTGGGAACCAACCAGTACGGCACGGAATCCATGAAGGGTATTGAGGAATACTACGAGATACTTCATGAAATTTACGGAGATACCCCTGTACTTTGCATCACTCCTATTTGGAGAGGTGACAATATGGAAGGTGTTCCTACTCTCGCAAAATTCTGTAAAGCAATAGAGAAAATTTGTGAGAAATATCCCAACATTACCGTAGTGGAGGGCTTTAAGCTGGTACCTCACCTGTCAGAGTACTTCTTGGATAATCTGCATCCCAACTGTCTGGGCTGTGAGGTTTACGGACGGAATTTGGTGCAGGCAATACAAAAGCTGGGATTCTAGAAGTGAGCAATACATGACAATTAGAAAGAACATTTGCTGAAAAAGTGAATGTTCTTTTCTGCATACTGTAGAGAATATAAATCAGGAGGTACAAAGGGTGTAATGGATAAGCTGGTATATCTTTTTTATGTATTACTATTTGTAATCTTATTTTGGGGTGCGAAATTCTTTGGCCGCAAAAAGTGGAATGACGAATTTATGTCTATTCCACAGACTAAGGCATTGCAGGGCTTTGCTGCCATCTGTATTCTGCTTCATCATGTGGGACAGAAGACTTGCGCCCATTGGCTGAACCCCAAATATATTGTGCACGGACTGGATGTGTTTGTGCCTATCGGTTATTACTTTGTGGGTATCTTTTTGTTCTGCTCCGGTTACGGATTGTTGAAGAGCTATCGTGCAAAGCAGGATTATCTGAAAGGCTTTTTTGTCCGCCGTATTTTGCCGGTGATTCTGGCGTATTACTCCACGGGTTTTATTTTTCTGATATTTCGGTTTATCATGGGTGAGAAGCTGAGTGTACCCCAAGTGATTTATTATATAACAGGACTACAGCTGAGCAATCCCAATACATGGTTTGTAATAGCGTTGCCCATTCTGTATGCCGGATTTTACTTCGCGTTTAAGTTCTGTAAAAAGGAGGGGATGGCAGTTTTTGTTACCTGTATGGTGGTGTTTGTTTACACCCTTATCGGTACCATGATCGACCATAATGTCTGGTGGATGCGGGGAGAGTGGTGGTACAACTCCGTGCACTTTTTCAGCTTGGGTCTCCTCTTTGCCCGCTATGAAAAAACCATTGTATCAAGGATTAAAAAGCATTACATCATTTATGTATTGCTGGCATTTGTGGGCATCTTTGTCTTTTACGCCCTATCAGAATATTGTATGGCAGTGTTCTCCTATTACGGCGAGAATTTCCACGCCAACTTCAAGGTACTGCGCAGATGGGTGTGCCTGCTTTCTCAGATGCTGGCGTCCTGCTCCTTTGTGTTCTTTGTGTTTATGCTGGGGTTGAAAATCAAAATCGGTAATAAGGTGCTGGATTTCATGGGCAAGATAGCATTTGAATTTTACCTGATCCACGGACTGTTTATCGAGCTGTTCGGCTTTAACTTTATTGATGTGGCACCCAGCTTGTATTACATACGAAACGTGACGTTGTTTGTAATTGTTATAGTAGTGCTGTCCATACCCTCTGCAATTTTGTTGCAGAAGTTACATAAGTGGGTTTTAGGACTATGCAGTAAAAAGGAGAGGAAACATACATGAAATTACCGAAAATGATACTTTTTGATTATGGTCAGACCTTAGTAAACGAAAGTAAATTCCATGGAATCAAGGGCACGGAGGCAGTGCTGCAGTATGCCACAAAAAATAAGTATGGCAAAACGGCGGCAGAGGTACAGGCATATGCGGAAGAAATTAACAAGGAATTGGGGCGTTTTGACCCGCTTAAGAAGCATTTGATGCAGGTGGAGGTTCCTAATCATATGTTTACGGCATATCTGTATGAATCCCAAGGGATTGAGGTGTCCCTGTCACCTAAGGAGATTGATAAGGTGTTTTGGGATGCGGCGGCACCGGGAAAGCCTACGGAGGGAATAGAGGATTTCTTGGCATTTCTTAAGAAGCAGGGAATTCGCACAGGCGTTATCAGCAATATAACGTATTGTGGAGAAGCAGTAACAGAACGGATAGCAGAAACGATTCCCGGCCATGAGTTTGAGTTTATCATAGCTACAAGTGAGTATATGTACCGTAAGCCCAACAAGCGGATTTTTGAGCTTGCTCTGGAAAAAGCAGATTTATCTGCGGATGATGTGTGGTACATTGGTGACCAGTACGAGTGTGATATTGTGGGGGCAAGGAATGCCGGCATATTCCCTGTCTGGTATATCGGTGCCATTGATTTGCCATACTCCGAAAGGGAGGATGTGTTGACTGTGAAAAGCTGGAAGGGGCTCCGGGGAATGATGGAAAAAGGGTAAGGTTGAGAGGAACAATTAATGATGAAGAAAATTAGTATATTCATTTGTATTGTATCAATATTTTTAGTTGGCTGTGGTGCAAAGGACAAAGCGGTGCAGAAGGTAATGGAGGAAATTGATTCCATTGGCATGGTGAGACTTTCTGACAAGGATACTATTGAGCAGGCACTGAATCATTACAGTCAGTTGACTGACAGACAAAAGGAAGCAGTGGAAAATTATGTGGAGTTAATGGAAGCCCAAGATAAACTGAAAGAGCTGGAAGAAAAGGCAAAAGCTGCCGACACTTTACAGGATGTTAATGAGGACAGTATATTTGAGGCTTTAATCAGTGATGTCACAGTAGAATTCATATCTCATTATCAGGAAGCAGAGGAAGAGATTATTTTGAATCAGGATAATATCATGTCCGCAGAAGCATCCGTAATTCAAACATTGCACGGTTTAACAGACTATTCTGTGCAGGTACAATTTGATGAAGAAGGAACACAAAAATTCAAGGAAGCAACGGAGGCACTGATTGGAGAAACGATTTCAATAGTCTGTGATGGAACGGTGATAAGCGCACCGGTGGTAGGTGGAGTGATAGCGGACGGATACGTGCAGATTTCGGGTTTGGCTTCCTTAGAGGAGGCTGAAAATCTGGCTGCCATGTTACGTCAGAGAAATTTGGGCTTGCAACTACAGGAGGTAAAGTAGAACAATGAAGGCTACCTATCGCACTCTGCTCACGGAGGCAGGAGAACAGGGAAAACATAAAGATGGTTGGAAGTGGTATCCCAGACCGCAGATGAAGAGGGACGGATACCTTTGATAAGGAGCGCATTTTATTGCATTTCGGTGGTGTGGACCAGATTGCGGAGGCGTGGATAAATGGAAGCTTTATCGGGCGACATGTGGATGGATATACTGCGTTTACCTTTGATGTAACAGACAAAATAAAGCGAGATGGGGAAAATGTATTGGAGGTCCGGGTGACGGATATTCTATCCAAGGAGTTTCCCTACGGAAAGCAACGCAAAAAGCGTGGTGGCATGTGGTATACACCCATGGCGGTATCTGGCAGAATGTTTGGCTGGAAAATGTACCTGCAAATTATGTGGAGGGTATTAAGCTTAAGCCTGATTTGGAGGGTGTGCATATCACCTTAGAAAGAATAGGATGTGTGGAGGCTACGGTATGTGGATTTCGGGCTATTGTTACCTTGCACAACGGAGAAACCCTTGAACAGACCTTTGAAAGCTGTGAGGAATACCTGAAATTAACGGATTATGTCTGCGCTGACGGAAGTGCTCAGCCCCGGCTGTGGACACCGGAAAATCCTTATTTATATTCCATGAAAATAGTGACAGATATGGATGAGGTGGAGACTTATTTTGCACTGCGCACTATTGATATCCGAAATGTGGAGGGCGTGAATCGGATTTGCTTAAATGGGGAGCCCATCTTTTGGCACGGTGTGTTGGATCAGGGATATTTCAGTGACGGTATTTATCTCCCGGCAGAGCCGGAGGAATATGAGAGGGATATCCTGCGTATGAAGGAGCTGGGCATGAATATGCTACGAAAGCATATCAAGGTGGAGCCGGAAGCTTTTTTTTATTACTGCGACAAGCATGGCATGCTGGTAATGCAGGATATGGTGAACAGTGGCGGTTACAGTTTCCTAAGGGATACGGCACTGCCCACTCTGGGCATGAAACGCATGAAGGATACCCGAAAGATAGGTAAAAGGAGGAAAGAGCTCTATAGGAAGCATGTAGAACAGGTTATCTCACAGCTTTACAGTCATCCCTGCATTGTGGCATATACCATTTTTAATGAGGGCTGGGGGCAGTTTGACAGTGATGCCATGTATGATTTTGTAAAGAAACTGGATGACAGCAGATTAATTGATGCTACCTCCGGGTGGTTTTGGCAGAAGAAGAGCGATTTTGACAGTGAACACATTTATTTTAAGACCAGGGACTTAACTGTAAAAGAGAGGCCGCTTTTGGTCTCTGAGTGCGGCGGCTATTCCCGCAAGATTGCAGAGCATTGCTTCAACTTGAAGCGTTCCTACGGATACGGAAGTGCCGGTGATGAAAAGGCTCTTACGGATATGATAACGGATATGTACCGCAAAATGATTCTTCCCGGTATCCCCAAGGGAGTCTGCGGTTGCGTTTACACACAGCTGTCCGATGTGGAGGATGAGGTAAACGGACTTTACACCTACGACAGAAAAGTATGCAAGGTGGACAAGGAGGCAATGCGGAAGCTGGCGGAGGAACTGAAGCTTTAAAATTGTGTTTCGCAGATATAGGAAATGTGATATAATATTACTTACAATAAGATTCGTATTATGATACGAAAGAAAGAGGTGTCAATATGAGAGCAGGTATGGGTGGTGTAGGCATTGCATCAGTGTTGGTAATTGTGGGAATTTTGTTGGTATTAGCAGTAGTAGTAGGTATTATAGTTCTGATAGTTGTGCTGTGTACGAGGAACAAAAATAAGAGCATGCCCCAAGCAACTGTAAATGCTTTTGTTGTTGGAAGGAGAGAAAGTGCATCCGGGTATTTTATTGCATTCCAGTTGGATAGCGGTGAACGCATGGAGCTTGGTACGGATGTAAACACCTATGGAATGGCAATCGAAGGAACCAGAGGCGTACTTACCTTCCAGGGGACAAGATGTGTTAGATTTCAAAGAGTGTAATTTAAAATTCAGTGAAGCGCTTCCGGCGATGGGTACACCTTAGCTTAATTGAGAAAATGTCAGAAGAAGGTCTGACAGAACAGATTCCCAGACTGGCTAAAGATGCTGAATTCCGGCAGGAGATGCTTGAGAAATACCGGATATAAGAAGAATATCTATCGAAATCCTATAGAAAATGTAGTAAAATAGAAATAGCAAAGTCTATAGGAGGCGATGGGGTATGAAGAGACTTAGTTTAAATGGTACATGGAGAATGGAAGGTGCAGGCTATGGGTGTGCAGGCACGGTTCCGGGCTCCGTGTACTCTTTTTTATTGGAAAATGAACTGATGGAGGACCCATTCTTTCGTCAAAATGAGTTGGAAGCGCAAAGGCTTTTGGACAATGAGTTTGTATTTAGCAGAACCTTTGATTTTACGGTAAGTGGAGAGAAGGTTCTGCTTTATTGTGCAGGTTTGGATACCCTGTGCGATATTTACATAAATGACAGACATGTGGCATACACGGACAATATGCACCGTACTTATGAATTTGATGTGACGGAGCTTTTGGTGAATGGGGAAAACAGTATTCGTGTGGTATGTCACCCCTTTGATGATTATATTAAGGAGAAACAGGCAAAAGAACCGCTCATGGCACCCTGGCATTGCTCTGAAGGAGCAGGACATATCAGAAAGGCTTCCTGCATGATGGGTTGGGACTGGGGTCCCAGACTTCCGGATGCAGGTATTTGGAAGGATATTGAGTTCCTTGTGCTTGACAGTGCAAGAATTACAGATTTTCACATTTTGCAGAGTCATGAGGAGGGGAAGGTATATCTTACTCCTAAGGTGGAGACGGACAGGGAGTCACAGATAACAGTAACCGTAAAGACCCCGGAGGGAGAGCTTCTTGAACTTGCGCCAGGTGAAGAAACAGAGATTTCAAATCCGAAGCTTTGGTGGCCAAACGGTCTGGGTGAGCAGCCTCTGTATACCGTGACTGCAAAAGTTATGGAAGGCGGCGAGGTGACGGATTCCGTGGAGAAGAAGGTGGGTCTTCGCACGCTCAAGCTGATTCGGGAAAAGGATGAATTCGGAAAAAGCTTTTGTCATGAGATAAACGGTGTGCGTTTCTTTGCCATGGGAGCAGATTACATACCGGAGGACAATGTTTTAAGTCGAGTTACTCCTGAGCGAACCTATGATTTGATTAAGCAGTGTAAGCGAAGTAATTTTAATGCCATCCGCGTGTGGGGAGGCGGTATCTATCCTACAGATGCTTTCTTTGATGCCTGTGATGAAATGGGTATTATTGTGTTCCAGGATATGATGGTGGCATGCATTACCCTGAGTGGTGAAAAGGCCATGATGGAGAATTTCAAGGCAGAGCTTTATGATAACCTTCGAAGAATCAGGCATCACGCTTCTCTGGCATTAATCAGCGGCAACAACGAGGTGGAGGAAATGGTTGCCTTTGATGAGAACATTCAGGATAAGCCCCGCGTACAGGAAATCTATCTGGAATACTTTGAAGGAATGATTCCCGAGGTGGTAGAGGAGGTATGCCCTTATATTCCATACATTCCATCTTCTCCCTCCACCTGCGGACATTTTATAGACCCTCGCAATGAGAACTACGGTGACTGCCATTACTGGGAGGTATGGCATGGCAACAAGCCCTTTACGGAGTACCGCAATAAATATTTCCGCTATTTGAGCGAATTCGGCTTCCAGTCCTTCCCCTGTGAGAAGACCATCAATGCTTTTACACTGCCGGAGGATAGGAATATTTTCAGCCGTGTCATGGAAATGCACCAGAGAAACGGTGTGGCAAACGGCAAGATACTGACCTATTTATCGGAGACCTTTAAGTATCCCAATGACTTCGGTGTGCTTTTGTACGCATCCCAGCTTTTGCAGGCTGAGGCCATGCGTTACAGTGTGGAGCATTTGAGAAGACATCGTGGCAGATGTATGGGAGCACTTTATTGGCAGCTGAATGATATCTGGCCTACTGCATCCTGGTCCAGTATTGATTATTACGGACGCTACAAGGCACTTCATTATGTGGCAAAGCGTTTTTACAATCCTATTCTTATCAGCTGTAAGGAGACCGGTGAGAAGACCACAAGACCGGTTGTAACTCTGGAACCCAAATTGCACGATTATGAAACCAAGGCACAGCTTTGTGTGACCAATGAGACCCATGGTGATATCGTGGGAACGGTAGCATGGGCACTACGGGACAGCAATGGTAATGTGCTGAAGGAGGGCAATGAAGAAATCACGGTGCCTGCATTTACGGCAGTATGGCTTGATGAAATGGATTTTGATAAGACGGATGTAGACAATACTTATTTAAGTTATGAATTTATCGTGTATGGCAATTGCGTTTCTGAGGGAACGGTGCTGTTTACTGCACCCAAGTATTTTCATTTTGTTGACCCGAAGCTGCGTTATGAGCGAAACGGGGATGAAATTACGGTTTATGCTGAAGCTTATGCAAAGTCCGTTGAAATCGATTCTCCCGATTCAGATTTTATACTTAGTGACAATTATTTTGATTTAAACGGCGGATGTAAGACGGTAAAGATATTGGAGGGAACGCCCGGTACCATCAGGCTCCGCTCCGTATATGATATCAAATAAGGAGGCTTTATGAAGCGTTCACAGATTAATGCGGCATTAAAAGAATTAGAGGCAATGTGTGAAAAACATCACTGCTATTTACCGCCCTTCTGTCATTTCACACCTGAGGAATGGCAGGAGAAGGGGCATGAATATGATGAGGTCCGGTGCTTCTGGGAGAGGTGAGTCAGTGTAATGATGACAGCTTAGACAACCGGTTTAATCCTCCCGTGGGAAGATTTCCGGAGATAGAGGAGGACGAGCCTCCCTACCGCCTTTTGTGTAATGAGTATCCTCCGGCAAAGTAAGAGGAATCACTATTGTAGCCGTGACACTTGGAGAAAAAGGTGCTATAATAGCACCAGGGAAGAAATAAGTATACGAAAGATTATGAGGAGGATATGTACTAATGAAGAAGAACTTAATCAAAAGAACTTTTTTATTTGCACTGTGTACGATAATGACCTTGAATCTTACTGCCTGTGGTTATGGTTCTGCAGGTAAAGCGTATCTGAAAGAGCAGATTTCGCAGACTATGAAAGAACAGGCCAAGAAGGAGAAAGAAAAGGACAAGCAGGTTGAGCAGTCCGAGAGTAAAACCGATGAGATGGAAGCAGAGACGGACGAAGTGCAGACAGAAACCGAAGAAGTTATTGAGAGTACTCCGGAGTCCACAGATGAACAGGTGATAGAGATTTCTCAGACAGACCTGCAAAATATACAGAACATCAGGGAACAGGTAACTGCTATGCAGCAGCTGAATACAGGTCTGATGGAGCGCATTTATAATTGTTATGCAGATGAAAACAATGCCACTGCTTCTGTATCAGATATTGCCAATTATGCATATGAGTATATGGACGAGATACAGGCAACCTATGATATGATTTATAATTTCTCCTCTGATTACAGCAGTACGGATTTGGTTAACACCTATAAAGCAACTATGGATTATTTTTTACAGATATATGATACCTACAATAATTTGTATCAGGTAGGTTTGACCAATTATGAAGTAATCAGTACCCTCGAAGCCGGTAATGCAGACTCCGTAGGAACCAATGAAGAAATTGTATCAAGCGAGTTTGATAAAAAGAAGGCAATGGTGGAAGCACTTCAACAGATTTCATATCCTGCTTTTATGGAGCTGCCAATGGTGGAGCTGGTAGAGAACTATAGCAATTATCTGTATGCGTATAGAGAATTGTACAAGGGTTATCAGTTGGATGATTTGCTCAGACAAAATTCTGCACTTAATACATTGGATGCATTGCAGGTGCAGGTAGTCAATGCTGCAGAGCAGTTTGATGCAGATGTGAGAATGCAATGTGTAGCAATGTACAATCGTATGAATGAAACCTTAAATCCATTGGGACAGGAAATACTGGATGCAGTGGACAGACTTGAGGTGAATATGCCGACAAGCCGTTTTACTTATCAGAATCAGGAGTTGAGCCCTGAGATTGATTGGAGCTATATGGGTACGATTTTCCCTGCATTGTACAATTCCTTGGATTATGTAATCAGTATGAGCGCTATCTGTGAGCAGGGTGCTTGCGATGTATTAATTGAGGCAGAAATTGAAGGGTTCTCCCAGAAATACTCTCAGAAGGTAACCCTAGACAGGGAAATCACCAGACTGTACATAAAGCCGACGTTGCTTTCCGACTTGAAGTTAAGTTCTCAGAAGAATACGCAGTTAAAGATTTCAGTGACAAATTTGGATAATAACAAAATTATCATTCAGGATACCAAAACTATCACACTGATGAGTTTGTATGATTTGAGCTTGTCCAATGAAGAGAACGGTATGCATCCGTTTATCAATACCCTTGCATGGGTAACTCCGGAAGCGGATGAAATAAAGGCATTAAAGAGGCTGGCTATTGAAGAAATTGTAGAACTTTCCAAAAACTATGAATATTGGGTTGAAACCGATGAGGGAGCGGTAAATGCAGCGTTAATGACAGGTATCGTGGGATATCAGCCCGGTAATTTACAAAATCTGGTGTTACAGGAGTATTACGTGAGAATACAGGCATTGGCAATCCAGTGTGCAATGAGTGATGCGGGTATCGCTTATAATATGTCCGCTTATTCCTCCAGTGATTTTGCGAAGGCATTACAGAGAGTTGTGCCTCCGGCAGAAACCATCAATTCCAAGAGTGGAGTTTGTATTGAAACTGCTCTGGTTATGGCAAGTGCCTTGCAGTCAGCAAATATGCACTGTATGCTGGTGTTCCCTCCCGGTCACTGTCAGGTGGCGGTGGAGATCTGGGAGACAGGTGAATACCTATTGATTGAAACAACTTGTCTGCCTGTTACGAATAGCAATTACAAGGATGCGGTTGTCTATTTATCCAAAGAGGAGTGGGCTGAGAAGCTTACAAACACCAACTATATTATTGACTGTAATATGGCACCGTACTTAGACCTGACACCTATTTATTATTAATTGTATTAGACGTTTTTGCATAAACGTGATAAAATGATAGCGATGCACCATGCGGTGTGTCGCTATCATTTGTTAAGGACAGAACCATGCGTAATAAAATGAAGATATGGCTTATCTTAATTACATTATTGACTGCGTTTATGGGTGAAGTGAAGGTAGAGTCACCTCTTATTTGCGTAGGACAAAATGTCGCCGGTCAAGTGATTACTCATGGTGAAGCAAATGTAAATACAGAAATTTGTACCACGGAAATGCTGGGTATTTACAGCAGTGTGGGAGAATGTCGGTTGACTGACCGATATGGCAATCGGAGAGGTGAGGAGAGAATCACCTTATTTGTGTTGTCCGTATTTGTATTTATGCAGATAGTCGGTTTATCTTTGGGCGGCATGGAAGTATTGCCCGTAAAATGTTGTTTTTCTGAGGAATTAGTCACAATCTATATGCACAAATCTGACGGTAAAAAACGTATCTGATTTTTCTCAAAAGAAACGTAACTTAACAACGAGTATTCAGGCATACTAAAGGCGTATGCTTATTTTGGTTTGCCTTTTTTGGAGGAAGAAAATATGCAGGATTTTTTCGTGGGAGTATTAATTGTAATTGTGGCGGCAGCAGGTATCTGGTGCTGGTGGTTTGAAAACAAGTCAGATAAGAAAGAAAACGATAATTCTCCGGATAAAGAAAAGCGGGATGCCGTGTAGGAGAACAAAGGAAGAAGGAATTATTATGTTAGCGCAGATTTTTGCAACAGCAATATTTTTATTAATGTTTATATTTATAGTGGTTGAAGTGGTGGAAAGACACGTTGTTTCACTGGTATGTGCCCTTTTGACAATTGTATTGGTATTTGGCTTATGCATGCAGGATATGGCGGCGATTGTAGATACCATCAATCTGAAGAGTCTGTTTACGGTAGAGTTTTGGTATCATACCGGAAATGAGGGAGGAAGCAGTGCAGGAATCAATTGGGAAACCATTATCTTCATTTTTGGTATGATGGTTATGGTGGAAGGAATGGCCAGAGTTGGTTTCTTCAGGTGGTTGTGCATGTATATTGCAAAGCTTGTAAGATACAAGGTTATTCCACTTTTTATGACCTTTATGGTATTGTCAACGATACTGTGTATGTTTATCGACAGTATCACTGTAATACTGTTTCTGGCGGCAGTTACCATTGAGCTTTCACGGTTGCTTAAACATAATCCCATACCGATGATCCTGGCAGAGATTTTTTGTGCCAATCTGGGAGGCTCAGCTACCATGTGCGGAGACCCTCCGAATATCATTATCGGTACATCTCTTGGTTATTTTTTTATGGATTTCGTGACAAATACCGGTGTGATTGCAGCAGTTTCCTTTGTTGCGGTACTGATATATTTTTATCTGGTATTTAAGAAGGATTTACTTGCCAAGGCTTCTGAGAAGATAGATTATAATAATTTACCCACACCGGAATCTACCATAACGGATAAGCGGGGATTTTATATCAGCAGTGTGATTTTTTTGGCAGCAATATTGCTTTTGGTGACCCATGCACAAACCGGACTTACCGTGTCTTCCATTGGTGTAATTGTGGCGGTTGCAACATTGCTTTCTTCGATAAGACATGCTAAGCTGTTATTAAAGCAGGTGGATTATAAAACCATTGCTTTTTTCATCGGCTTATTTGTAGTTATCGGTGGTTTGGAGAAGACGGGTATTCTGGAAATCATGGCGGGCTTCATCGGTAAAATCAGCGGTGGTAATGTTCTGCTAATGATTGCGATTATCATATGGCTGTCGGCGATTTGCAGTGCATTTGTAGACAATATTCCTTTTGCAACCACTATGATACCTATCATTAAAAGCCTGTCAGTTACCTACGGTGTAGACCTGTCCGTTCTTGCATGGACACTGGCAATAGGAACGGATATAGGAGGAAGTGCAACACCGATAGGTGCTTCAGCCAACGTAGTGGGAATAGCAACGGCCTCAAGAGAGGGCTACGTGATAAAATGGGGACAATACTGTAAGAAGATGGTTCCTGCCACGATTATTGTAGTGCTGATTTCTATGCTGGTTATTTATTTCCGATATCTGTAAGGAGGAGAGTGCGTGATGAAGGAACAATTGATTATTTCAGTAGGAAGGGAGTTTGGCAGTGGAGGTCATGAAATTGCCAAAATACTTTCGGAGCATTATAAAATTGATTTGTTGGATCATAATCTCCTGGATGAAATTGCAGTGGAAAGAGGACTGGACGCAGATACATTAAGACATTTGGATGAGAAGCATATTGCGCCCTTTGTCTCCAGATCCGTGCGGAATTTCAGTGTTTCCCCGGAAAAGAACATAGCACAGCTGCAATTTGATTATATTGAAAAGAAGGCAGCAAAAGGGGACTCCTTTGTTATTGTGGGAAGATGCAGCGAGCAGGTACTAAAGGCATATGATTCCATGGTGTCCGTTTTCGTCCTGGGTGAGAAACACCACAAAATACAGCGTATTTGTGAATTGTTTAAGCTGTCTGAGGAAAAAGCAGAGAAGTTCATGAAGGAAAAGGATACAAAGAGAAAGCGGTATCATAATGGACATTGTGAAGGGAAATGGGGAGATTCCCGAAATTATGACATTTCCGTAAACAGCAGTGTTCTGGGAATTGAGGGAACAGTTGCGGTACTGATTGATTTCATAGATAGGAAACGCCAGCTGTAAAAGATATGAAAAAGTCCTCCGACGTGGATATCTGTGTCGGGGGACTTTTTATGTATAAGGGAGCGTGCCTGCGGCTACCATGATGTCCCTAACGCCTTTCACTCCCTTGTATTCTAAAATTTCAAGAATGTTTTCAGCAATCCGCGTCCCAGGGAAGCTCCGATATTGCCCCCCAGCTTTTTGCCGAATTTACCGCCCATAGAGCCGATGGAATTGCCCAGCTCACGACCGATGGTTCCGGCTGCGGAGTTGGCAACGCTTTTTACAACGGATTTTTTGCGTTTTTCTGCGGCTGCGGCCTCTTTGGCAGCAGCTTTTTGTGCAGCCAGAGCCTGTCTTTCGGCAGCTTTCTGAGCGGCGAGCGCCTGCTTTTCAGCCTCTTTTTGAGCTGCAGCCTGCTGGGCCGCAAGTTCTGCAGCCTGTGCATGGGCAGCGTATTGTCTCTGTAAAAATTCGTAAGCAGAATCTCTATCTATAAAATCTTTATAGCGGATATACATCAGATTATTGATTATTTCACGGTTACGGATATCATCCTCCAGAGCACCCATCTGACTCTGAGGAGGCAGAATCTTACAACGTTCCACAACCGTGGGAATGCCTTCTTCATCTAACACGGATACCAATGCTTCACCGATACCAAGAGACAGCAAGGTATCATAGGTATCAAAAGCAGGATTCTCGCGGAAGGATTGAGCGGCAGCCTTAACGCCCTTTTGCTCAGCAGGAGAGTAGGCATGCAGTGCATGCTGGATTTTATTTCCCAGCTGTGCCAGTACACCATCAGGTACATCCTTGGGGTTCTGGGTGATAAAGTAAATACCTACGCCCTTTGAACGAATCAGCTTTACAACCTGCTCAATCTTAGCAAGCAGAGGTTTGCTGGCATCCTTAAACAGCATGTGTGCTTCATCGAAGAAAAATACCATTTTAGGGCGCTCCAAATCTCCGGCCTCGGGGAGAATTTCAAACAGTTCGGAAAGCATCCAAAGCAGGAAGGTTGCGTTCATGGTGGGATTGTTAATCAGCTTCTGGCAGTCCAGAATCTGTATGGTACCCTTGCCCTCATGATTGGTAGTAAACCAGTCAGCGATATTTAAGGCCGGCTCGCCGAAGAATAAATTACCGCCCTCTGTCTCCAGTGCAATGATGGCACGTATAATGGCAGCCAGACTCTGCTTGGCAATATGACCGTAAACAAGGCTGTATTCCTTGGCGTTATCTCCCACATATTGGAGCATGGCACGCAAATCCTTGGTGTCAATCAAAAGAAGTCCTTCGTCATCTGCTATCTTAAAAATAACCGTCAGGATATCGGTCTGGGTATCGTTAAGACCCAAAATACGGCTCAGTAAAAGAGGTCCCATTTCGGAAATAGTGGTGCGCAGAGGCATACCTTTTTCACCGTATACATCCCAAAAATTTACGGGATAAGCACGACATGCAAAGCCCTCGGCAGCAAGTTCCATCTTGGTTACGCGTTCTCCCACACTGCCGCTTAAGTCGCCGGGTCGGCACATGGTGGCAAGGTCACCCTTTACATCTGCCATAAACACGGGTACACCGCAGTCGCTGAAGGACTCTGCCAAAACTCTTAAGGTTACTGTTTTACCGGTACCGGTTGCACCGGCGATTAAGCCGTGGCGGTTTGCCATCTTTGGATAGATATAGACCTTTTTGTCTCCGGCACTGCCCACCCATACTTTTTTATCCTGATACATGTAGTTTCCTCCCTGTGTAAAATACGAATTATAATAAATAATTGTACAATGACAGTGTGAAAAATTCAAGGGCGATAGGAAGATGCGTGAAAATAAATGGGGAAAATTCCGCAATAATCACATAGAAATTTCCGATGTATCTGATAAACTGATAAAGTGAGTGTTTTTCACAGTGAGAGGGAGAAACAGTAACAGAAAGAAGGAATCAGTTTGAAATTCATATCTCGTTGGATAAAAGAGAACAGAGAATACATAAA
Source organism: uncultured Lachnospiraceae bacterium (assembly GCA_945609985.1). Lineage (GTDB taxonomy): Bacteria > Bacillota > Clostridia > Lachnospirales > Lachnospiraceae > Acetatifactor. Next base: position 26,550 of record CALYZQ010000015.1, read on the forward strand.
AAGGACCCTGCAGGTAGCATGGCCGGCTGTGTTGGAATCCTTTTTTGTGGCACTTGTGGGAATTGTGGATTCCATGATGGTAAGCCGCCTTGGCGAATATGCAGTAGCGGCGGTGGGACTTACCACACAGCCGAAATTTATTGGACTGGCGCCTATACTTGCCACCAATATTGCGGTGTCGGCTCTTGTTGCACGCAGAAAAGGGCAGGATGACAAAAAGGATGCAAACCGCGTGTTGATGACTGCGTTTATATTGGCAATGGTGCTTGTGTTTACGGTGAGTATGTTGAGTATCATTTTTGCAAGCCCTTTGATTCATTTTGCGGGTTCAGAGGCAGACACCCATGAAGCGGCTGTATTGTATTTTAGAATCATTATGGGAGGTCTGGTGTTCAATGTGATTTCCCTGGTAATCAATGCGGCGCAGAGAGGAAGCGGCAATACAAAGATTGCCATGCGCACTAACCTGACTTCCAATTTGGTAAATGTTATTTTTAATTTCCTGTTGATTGAGGGGCGTTTTGGTTTCCCGGCTCTTGGGGTAAAGGGTGCGGCAATTGCCACGGTATTGGGAACTATGGTTGCCTGCGGTATGAGTATTGCCTCCCTGTTTAACAAAAACAGCTTTGTGTCGGTGCCTTATATTATACGGGAGAAAATCAGGGCTTCCTTCGGCACATTAAAACAGATTTTCGGTCTGGCAAGCAATGTGTTTATTGAGCAGATTTTTTTGCGAATCGGATTTATGTCCGTATCAGTTATGTCGGCGAAGCTGGGTACACAGGCGTTTGCAGCCCACCAGGTTGGCATGAATGCCATGCATCTGTCCTTCTCCTTCGGAGACGGTATGCAGGTGGCGGCAGTGACACTTATCGGGCAGAGTCTGGGACAGAAGCTGCCGGAGCTTGCAAAGAAATATGTAACTATCTGTCAGCGCATGGGAAATGTGATTTCCATTGTGCTTTCAGCATTGTATCTACTGTTCGGCAGAATGTTTTTCAGCTTGTATTTCGAGGATGCGGCAACCATTGACATCGGTGCACAAATTATGAATGTTATGACGGTTATTGTACTGATGCAGGTGGCGCAGGTGATTTATATGGGAAGCCTAAGAGGAGCGGGAGATGTACGGTTTACCACAATTACCTCTGTGATTTGTGTAACCTGTATCAGACCGTTGATGTCCTATGTATTCGCCTATGCTCTGGGCATGGGAATCTTGGGTATCTGGGTAGGCTGTATTTTTGACCAGCTGTGCAGACTGATTTTGACCAAGTGGAGAATTAAGACCGGAAAATGGGTGAAAATATCCATCTGATATATATGGCAGGATGAATTACTATGGCGCAGGGTGCGCGGAAAAGGAGCGGCATATGGATTTTCAAAAAATAACAAAGTATTTGGATTCACTGGTGGAAAAAGGAATTCCTTCTGTGGATTGCATGATTTACAGGGATCATGAGTTGTTGTACCGTCATATGAGCGGAACTACTGACGCAGACCGCCGTAAAGGAATTGAGGGCGACGAGCTTTATCTGATGTTTTCCATGACCAAAGTGCAGACCATGACTGCAGTAATGCAGCTTGTGGAGCAGGGAAAGCTGTCGCTGGAGGATGAGGTTAGTAAATATCTGCCCGCTTATGGCAGGCTTATCGTAGAGAAGGATGGAAAAGTAGAGCCTCTTACCACACCTATGAAAATCAAACATCTGCTTTCCATGCAGTCAGGTCTCGATTACGATTTGGAGCGCCCCGGTATCAGGCGTGTACTTCAGGAGAAGGGACAGACAGCAACCACGCGAGAGCTGGTGGATGCCTTTGTGGAAAGCCCTCTGAAATTTGTGCCGGGAGAACATTTCCAGTACAGCCTAAGCCATGATGTGGCGGCAGCAGTAGTGGAGGTGGTATCCGGATTAAGCTTTGGAGAGTATTTGAAGAAAAATATCTGGGAGCCTCTGCATATGGAGAAAACCTTCTTTGCAAAGCCTGTAAATCATTTGGAGAAGCTGGCAACTCAGTTTATCTGCAACGAGCAGGGAATTGTGCCCATGGAGCCCACCTGCAATTATCAGCTGACGGAGAATTATGAGAGTGGTGGTGCGGGACTTGTGAGCTGCACTGAGGATTATGCGGTGTTTGCTGATACTATGGCATGCGGTGGTATCAGTAGTGCAGGAGTGCGCATTATCAAAGCCGAGACCATAGAATTGATGAAGCAAAATTTGTTAGGCGAAGCATCCCGGAGGGATATTGCAACGACAATGGGGCGTGTGGGTTACGGCTACGGATGCGGTGTACAGGTACTTATGCAGCCTGAAATGATTAACTCCAAGGCTCCGGCGGGAGTGTTCGGCTGGGACGGTGCGGCAGGAAGCTGTATTATCATGGATACTGCAAACAAGCTGTCTCTGGTGTACACCCAGCATGTGCGTAACTGCGGTATGGCGTATGGTGAAATACATCCCAGGCTGAGAGAGTTTATGTTTGAATAAAGAGTTAACTTCCAGAAAAGAGTGCAACTCATTGAAAATTGACCAATGGTAATGGCTAAAAATGCTTGAAAATACGCGAAAAACTCGCATTTCCAATTGCAGAATTGCGGGTTTTTTGATATACTATATTTAGTCGTAAATGCAACTATACAAAGGAGAGAAAAATGTATCTCGATTACACTGTTGACATACCTGAAGTTAAGGGGAAAATCACATTTCGCAGTAAAGGAAATGTCCGTTATGTTTATTATGAATGCAATCGGAATTACGATCCAGCGAAGAAATACACAACCGTAAAACGTGTCACAATCGGCAAGGTTTCCGATGACGACGAAACAAAGATGCGTCCAAATGAAAACTTCAGAAAGTACTTTCCGGAAGTTGAATTGCCGGAAGAACGGGAGACGGTTGGAAGAAGCAGTTGCCTTAGAACAGGTACTTTTATGGTGATCAATCAGATAGCGAAAAAGATTGGTCTTACTCAAAAACTGGAGGACACATTTGGTGGTAAAAATGCAGGATCGATTCTGGATTTTGCTGCGTATTCCATCATCACTGAGAGTAATGCAGCACAGTACTACCCTGATTATGCATACAATCATCCACTCTTCACTCAGGATATGAAGATATATAGTGATTCGTCTGTTTCTGATTTCTTCCGTTCTATCACTGAAAACCAAAGGCAGACTTTTCTGGACGCTTGGAATGAAGAGAGAAACCGCAGGGAACGGATCTACATTTCTTATGATTCAACAAACAAGAATTGTGAAGCCGGAAATATCAGTATGGTAGAATTCGGTGCGGCTAAAGTAGATGTGGGACTCCCAATCTTTAATTATGCGGTAGGTTATGATCTGAATAACAGTGAGCCTTTGATATATGAGAAGTATCCCGGCAGCATCAATGATTTTTCTCAGCTTCAGTTTATGGTTGAAAAAGTGAAAGGATATGGTTACCGGAACATAGGATTTGTCCTTGACCGGGGATATTTTAGCAAAGAGAACCTGAGATATATGGACAGTAATGGCTTCGGATTTATTATAATGGTAAAAGGCTGTAAAGAATTCATCAGCCAGCAGGTCAGAAAACAGAAGGGGACCTTTGAAAACAACTGGGGAAATCAGATCGCTGAGTTTGGTGTATATGGTAAAACAGTTCATACATATGTGTATGCAGCTGATACGAAGAAGAAATATGTCCATATCTACTATAGTGCATCAAAAGCTGCTGGAGAACGTGCAAGACTGGAGGAAAATATCCAGGAAATGCAAAGCTATCTGGCAAGATTTCAGGATACGGATCATGAGTTTGGCCCGGCATTTCATAAATACTTCCATATGCACTATAACAAAGAAACCGGACACTTTGTATATGGAGAACCCAACTTGCAGGTGATCCGTGACGAGTTGGATCTGTGTGGATACTTTGCAATCATTACATCTGAGAAGATGGATACAAAGGAAGCAATTAGTTTGTATAAGAATAGAGATGCATCGGAAAAAGTATTCCGGGCAGACAAATCATATCTGGGGAATCACTGTCTGCGTGTGTCATCGGAGGAAGCCGCTTCAAACAAGATATTTATCGGTTTTATTGCTTTGATCATCAGATGTAAGATGTATACTTCACTAAAAGGTAAAGCTAGGGAACTGATCAAAAAGCCTAATTATCTTACGGTTCCTGCGGCAATCCGGGAACTGGAAAAAATAGAAATGACAAGACAGCTGGACAAAGTATACCGCCTGGATCATGCAGTTACAAAGACACAGAAAGTGATCTTAAGTGCATTTGACATCGATGCGGCGCAGGTGAAATATAAAGCGAATTATATCAGTGAGATTTTGAAAGGAAGATAAAGATGGCGAGAACAATAAGTAAAGAAGGTCTGGAACAAAAAATGGAAAAGGTACAGATAGCAATAGCCAGAAACCGGGAATAATATGACAAACTGACAGCAGAATTGGAAGAGCTGCATCAGAAGCAGAAAGCTATTCAAAGCGAGGAACTGCTGAAAGCAATCGCCGAAAGTGCAAGAAGCTATGAGGAGATTTTGGAATTTATTCAGGGGAAAGACGAGGGTAACTGAAGATGGAGGAATACTCAAGAATCATTATTGAAGAATACTGTATAAATCATCCGAGAACAAAGAAAGCAGAGTTTTTATGGGAGATGGTTCATCTGTCTTATGACGTTGCATGCGAGCCGGAGCTTTGGCAGTTGATGCATCTGTCACAACTGATATTGCGAGAGAAAAATCCGGAATTGAGAGAAGCACTTGAGGATTTGGATGAGTTTATGAACGGATACTAACACGAATGCCTTTGGCTATGATTGCATATGTCAAAGGCATTCTGTCAATTTAATCGCAAAATTTCTGGAAGTTAACATTTAAGTTTTTCATTGAATGTGTGCTAATTGGTATGGGAACCTTGGTTATAGTTAAAAAAAAAGACACAAAAAATTCACAAGAAAATTAGCACTCTCTATTGACGAGTGCTAATAATGGTGCTATAACATAATTAGAAACAGGAGAAAGAAAGAACCACGAGTTCATGATTCTTCCTAAACATCCCCAGTTTCAAAAAAATAGTTTTGAAAAAGGAGCGATGATTATGTTAACACCTAGTATTTTTGGAGAAAACTTATTTGACGAGTTCTTTGATGATTTCTTTGATTTTCCGGTATTTGATGATCGGGCAATGAAGAAAGCACAGAAAAAACTGTATGGTCGTCATGCTGCAAACATGATGAAAACAGATGTGAAAGAACAGGATGATCATTATGAAGTGGATATTGATCTTCCGGGATTTAAGAAAGATGAACTTTCTTTGGAACTGAAAAATGGATATTTGATGATTAATGCAGCGAAAGGTCTGGACAAAGAGGAAAAAGAAGAAAAGACTGGAAGATTTGTCCGTCGTGAACGTTATGCAGGCAGTATGAGCAGATCCTTCTATGTGGGTGAGGATATCAGACAGGAAGATATTCATGCGAAGTATGAAAGCGGAGTATTAAGACTGTCTATTCCAAAACAGGAAGAGAAAAAAGCTCAGATAGAAGATAAAAAGTATATTGCAATCGAAGGATAAAGCACTTTCTTGGAAAGATGATTGTAGAGTGAATTTAGCCCGGAGCTGTTAAGCTTCGGGCTATTTGTGGTGTGCCGAGCATGGCACTAATCTTGCTGGTGGAAGTCCAGCCACAGGTATTTACCGCCAAGTGTAGTGAACCACAAGTTGGTATCAGTAATGGTATGGATGAAGGAAGCGGTGTAGCAAAGTTCTTGAACCTACGTACAGAAACTTGATAAGGCGATTAGTTGGGTAAGGTTGCCGCACAAACCAAAGCCCTAATGGTAAACGTAAACCGAAGTTGTAAATCAAGAGGTTGAGGAACGAAAGATTAGTGTCTTACCTCGGGAGATCCTACACCCCTTATAGGGGCAGAGCAAACCACCGGCTAAGCGGTGGTCCTGATTTAGTCACAAAATTTCTGGAAGTTAACATAAAGATAGTGTTTGCATTTCAAAAGTAAACAAAGTATAATGGGGATAGAGGCTTGGTAAAACGATTTACCAAAAGTAAAAATTATATAAAAGGAGTGTATTGGATATGGAGAAGATGCCACAGGTTGTCACCTTGAGTGACGGAAGCAAAATGTGGGAAAACGGGTTTGAGAAGTTTACGGCAAAGGTGTATCTGCCCAAGTGTGATTTGTATACGGATGTAATAAACTATGCGTATATGACACCGTATCTTCTTGTGTTTGAAGAAAACAAGATGAATTGGGAAGAGGCAAAGAAGTTTGCGGATGAGAGTGGTCTTTCCGCAATTGCAAAGGAGTACGGCGGAAGCGTTGTATTTATCTACCCTACCAATGAGGGCGGCTGGAGCAAGGCACCTGCTGATTTGTTTGCATCCCTGATTTCCGAGACCAAGTTCGGTCAGTACTATGAGGACGGCGTGACCAGAATGCGCAACCGTTTCACCGGTGAGTGGGGCGACTGTTTTATTAGAGGTGGTCTGCACAGAAGTTACCTTTACGGATTTGGTGAGTCAGCAGATTACATAGCAGAAAACTGTATGAAGACCATTATCGGTGATGGTTTGTACGGAAAGGGTGATATTTCACCTGTTATCTGTATTTTGGAGAACTTAAGTGTGATTCCCAAGCCTGAGAGAAGGGATATGCCCGTGGTTTCCATCGGAAACAGTGACGAGGCAAATGCAGCTTTGCAGGCGGCTATCGATGATGTGCTTGTGAAGGACAAAGCAGATTATTATGATGATTTCAAGAAGTTTATGAAGAAATACCGCCGTATGGTGGGATTCATCAATATTGAGCCCGATTTGGAGGGCATGGGTGTGGCTGTAGAGCCGGGCTACTGTGTGGTTCCCACGGCAGCAGACAACCGCGGTGACGACAAGGATACCAAGGAGCATAAGATCGGATATGTGGCATATTACAACAAATCCATTATGGATACCGAGGGCGGAGTTCCTTTGGTAATGTGCTTCCACGGCGGCGGCGATTCCGCTATGTGTATGGTAGCATTGTCTGACTGGCACTTAGTAGTGGCTAAGCATGATTTCCTTCTGGTAAGTGTGGAGAATCATTTAAACAGTACCGCAACAGAGACCATGGCACTGATTGAGCATATCAAGGGAAAATACAATGTGGACAGCGAGAGAATTTATGCTACCGGATTTTCCATGGGTGGCTGTAAGTCCTGGGATATGTTCCAAGAGTATCCCAAGGTATATGCAGCGGTAGCTCCCATGGATGCAACCTTTGAGGTGGGACTTAACGCATACGGTCAGCCGGTTGAAAATTACAATCAGGATACGATTCTGCCGGTATTTTATGTGGGTGGTGAGCAGACTCCCCTTCCGGAGCTTCCCTTCCAGGAGGCTAAGTGCATGAACCGTATGGCATATGTACTGAGGGTAAATAAGGCAAAGACCAAATATGATGTAAAATTTGAGGAGAAGGACAGCTGGGTGAATCCCATCTTCGGTATTGACGGTGATGTGATTTGCAAGGCAAAGGATGAGGAGAAAAACAGTGTCCTCACCATGCATCTGTTTGAGAGTGAGAATGGCTGCTGCTACAGTATTTTCGGCAGTGCAAGCAACCAGCAGCACGAGATGAGACATCTCAATTGCGAGAACGCATGGAAGTTCTTCAGCCAGTTTAGACGTCTGCCTAACGGAGAACTCGTTGGCGGTAAGATGGAAGATGTAGTGAAAATGTACGAGAACTAAATAAATTTATGCGCGAAGCCTATGGGACTTATGTTCTGTAGGCTTTTTGTGATGGCGACGAGGCAAGCGACCATCATGCTTGCATGAATGGTCATTTGCACTGCCCCTTGCAAAAACCTGCAGAAATATAGCCTCTTCTTGCAAAAAAGCGCGAAATATGTTAGAATGTACCGTAAC
>CALYZQ010000016.1 GCA_945609985.1 uncultured Lachnospiraceae bacterium
GAATAGGGAGTCAACATTTATGATACAACATCACTCTTGGTTAGACACTTTGAATAACTGAGATTTGAACCCATCATCTCTTCTGCTCCAAAACATCAATCAATTCCGTCCAATCAGTAATATGTAAATATTCAAAATCAATTTTCAAGTTATCGTTTTGATGGGGAAAAGGATTGGTGCCATCATCCGTAGCTCCCTCATATAAGACAGGGAACATACCAACATTTTTTGCCCCCTGCACATCAGCCTCAATACTGTCACCACAATACCACACTTTATCAGCTGGCAATCCCGCTTTCTGTAATGCGATATCAAACATCATGCTATGCGGCTTTCTAAAAATGTAATCACTTGACGACATTACGAATTCAAACTTATTTCTTGGTAGAAGTCTGCCGAGCAGCTTTATTAAGGCATTGCTTGAAAAGCAGTTATTACTTATCACGCCTGTCCTAATTCCTTTTTCATTCAAATAATCAAGCAGCATATCTGCACGAGGCATCATACCTCCCTTAGAGATACCGTTCATAATGATTTCTTCGGCATTCTCTATAGATACAGAATAAGAGATATCCATATACTCCATTGCCAATTTCAAAAAATTGTGTTCATGAATTTCAAGTACCGGTCCCCGCTGTGCTTTTATTTGGGCAAACAGCTCAATTATAATCCTGTCATATTCTTCTAAAGAAATATTACGCGGATTTCTGTTTATATATGGATAAATTGCCTTGTTTCCGTTTGAAGTATTAAACCCGGCTGATATAGTAATGTATGTCCATAATCAAAAATTATCATTTTAGGCATTTTCATTTCATCACCTCCTCCTGCAGCATCCTTAACACTCTGTTTTCCCTGTCAATCATACCTTGGAACGTAGCAATATCTTCTTTTTCCAAATGATTCGCGGTTGCATTCACATGTACTGCATGATCAATAGAAACAAATTCTAAGGTAAACCGTTCCTCTGCCTCATAATCATCCAGTTCCTGCTCCATTATTGTGTCTTCCGCTTCGCAAATGAAATAATAATTATCCTGCACGAAGATATCCTCAAATCTGCCCTTTTCAATTCTTCTAACGTATCCGAATTCTTTTATGGTCTCCGGTTTGACGGTGAGTCCGCTTTCTTCCCGAACTTCGCGAATCAAAGTTTCTTCCAATGTTTCTCCCGGCTCTATTCCGCCGCCGGGCAGCTTATAGTAATCATACTTTTTGCTATGCATCATGGCAATCTTGCCGCACTTCAGAATAATTCCTCTGACAGATGGTCTTCGTCCAACCGTACCATTCGGGTCATAATTCTTTTTATCTAAAACAAATAATTCTCTCATGTCTGTTCGTACCACTCTATGGCTCTCTCTGGCCATCCTTCCATACACATTCCGGTACCATCGGCAAATCCATGTCCGCCTGTGGGTCCTACCTCTAATTTGCAGGGAATTCCTGCACTTATAAGAGCTCTTGCAAGAGACTTGGAATGCTCCGGGTCTACCAACTCATCTTCCTCCGTGACAAAGATTGCAGTTTTAGGAAATCCTTCTACATGCATGGGAATCTCAAAGCAGCTGTTACAAGCTTCTTCCATGGTACAACCCAGTCCGCTGCGTGCAAATGCATCCTTGTCTTCTCCTTCGTCCCATTCATCCGCATCTAAAATGCGATAAGAGGTTGCGGGATAAACCGGGAAGCAGGCCTTCGGCTTTGCCACATCAAAAGCACTGTAACCTTTCTCTGTATTCCAGAGACATACAATGTATCCGCCTGCTGAGAATCCGCAGGTAATATAGTTTTCCGGATTCACATGGAATTCATCTTTGTGGGAAGCAATGATTTCCATAGCTCGTGCCATATCATCCATGGCCTTTACCGCAGAAGCCTCAACTTCCACCTGATAGGTAAGAATAAACACATGATATCCACATTCATTAAAATGCTGCGCTACCGGCCAGCCCTCAGTCAAGCTCCAGACATTGACGAAGCCTCCTCCGGGCACTAAGAAGATAAATGGCCTATTATCTGCTGCTGCATCATCAGAAGGGAAATAGACAATATTTGTGCCTTCCTTTGCAGGCTCCTTCGTGCACTCGCTTTCAGAATACAATTTGTAATAATATTCTCCCCTGCCGGCAACTTCAAATAATCTGGTAAATCCTCTCTCCAGATTGCCCCAGCCCACTTTGTCAGCGATATCCTGCAATGTCCAATCATAGAACTCTTCCTTGGATAAATCCCTCCTTCTGATTGCATCCGGTGCAATGTCAGCAATGATTGGATTTTCCAGTAACTCCTTAAGTGTCTTGTCCTTATACATTTTGTTCCCTCCTATTCTCTCCACTTATGTCCTGCCGGATACAACGTATCCAAGCCTTGTAAAAACCAACTCTTTTGTTCCTCATTCATATGTATATATGCCTGTTCGAAATCATATTGATACTCCGCGTTATCAGCATTTGAAGCCTTATACAATAGTACAATTTCCGGTGCCAGATAAGGAATTCCCTCATGATACAAAATTGCTTTCGACATTTCTCTTTGAATTCCCCTGCTTTTATCAAAAATAAAGGCATCTTCCATACTGGTATTAAACAAAAATTCTACATAATCAAGCTGCTTTAACCCTGTATGGAAAAACTCATACCATAATAATTGCTCTTCCTCACAAGGATAGAATTTTACAAGTTCACACGCTCCGCATGTACACATCAAGTTACGTCCTGGTTCACTTGACAATGCCGCATTTAGCGGACGCACCTTCCCATTTCCTCTAAACTCATACACCTGCCACTTATTTTTCAGCATATGCTTCAGAATGTTCTCCCTATCCTTTTCGAATACGCAAATATCAATATCTCCATGCGCCCTGGTTTCTTTCCCAAGGAACAAATCAATTGCAAATCCACCACAAACCGCCCATGAAACAGGTGCGTTTTCCAGCAAATGATTTGCTGCCAATATCAGTTCATTCATAAGCGCTCCTTCACAAGACACAGTGTCAATTCATCATCATTCTTGCAGACAGCATCCGTCTCACAAACCTTTTCCTCGTAGTACACACCTTTTCCATCCGGTACGTAACCTCTCTTGGCATAAAATCTTTGTGCAGGTCCGTACTCACTACATAAGCAAACATCTAAATAGACCTTATTATGATGCTTTTTTGCAACCTTTTCTGCTTCGTCCATTAATGCGGTCGCTATTCCTCTTCGGCGAAATTTGGGAAATACAATCAAATCCACAATGCCGGGAATATTGCAGTTTGCCATGCCGCCCCATCTGCATTTGTAGTACAAGACACGTAGCCCGCCACTTCACCGTTATATAATGCGATGAGTACAGTACACTCCTGTTTCTCTTGATTTGCCAGTTGGTTCTCTAAATAGGCAACATTTCCTTCGCTCTCGTCATTGTCCGCTTTGCAAATGAAAGGGATATCCTCTTCCCTCATTATACGAACCTGAATATCAGAGCCTTGGATTTCTTTTGTGGTTCTCACAAACAAATGGTCAACGGTCTTAAAAATGGTCTCGTAATCACCAATCTTTTCAAATCCATATTTTTCATAAAGCCCCAGTTCACCACTCATCAAATAGACAGCTTCGTAGCCAATCTGACCGGCATATTTTAGGACAGCCTCAATCATCTTCTCTGAGATTCTGTTACCACGATACTTCTCATCCACAAATACAAATCCGATAAAGGGCGCAAAATCATAGATGTCAGGCAATTCGTCCTTTTCCGTGAAGGTACAATATCCTACTATATTTTCACCCTCGCAGGCAGCAAACACCCGCTCCCAATCCTGAAATTTGTTTTGTCGCATCATGTTAGCCAAATAAGGCCCTGCTTTCCAAGAACACTTTTCAGCAAAAGCTATAGTTTGTTCCCATAGCGCATGCTCTTTTGTCATTGCGTATATTTCCATATTACTCATTTCTCCATGTATTCATTGCTTAATATTACAATCGCAAATTTACCTACTTGTTGCCACTCCAAACTCCCACTAATTGTGGACTTATTCTCTTTTGGTCGGAGGCCTATTCTACACTTCCTCATTCCCCTACTAACTTAGCAAGCTCCTCATTTCAGTAGGAATTCCGAACGATAACTTCCCGTTTTATGACTTCAAACCCCACATTTTCATACAGCTTAAGGGCTTCCTGATTCCACTCTGCCACATGCAGTGTTATCGGCTCTGTATTTCTCTGCCTTATTAACCGCATCCCCCATAATAAAAGCTGTTTTCCATAACCTTGGTGCTGATATTTTGGGTTTACAATCAGATCATCAATCTCATTACCATAACATGCAACAGAGCCGATGATTTCTTCCTGTTCAACCAGCAAATGAATATCCTTCGTTTTCTCTGCAATCTGCTCATAGCTGTGTAAAAAATGATATGGTTTTATATCAAGAGCTTTTCGCATCTCATAAAAGCAGTCATTGTAGATTCTCATATATTCTTGGAAATATTTCTCTTCAAAGGGAATACAGGAAACCTCAGTTTTAGCAATGAAGTCTTTTATGTATTTCATTTCATACGCAATTATTTCCATTCGCAATTCCCCTTACAAACCTTTTATCATTATCATCTCCATAGGCTGTTCATACCCCGGTACATTCACCACAAAGCCTCCTGAATCCTGATAGCCCAGCTTTCTATAAAAATGCTGGGCGGACTCATCCACCTGCGTTGAAGTCATAATCATGCCAAAGCCTGCCTTTTTCATGTCAGCTTCCCAGAAGGACATAAGTGCCTTTCCATATCCCTTTCTCTGATGCTGCCAATCTACAAAAAGCAGGGTACAAAAAGGGGTATTGTCCCAAAAGAGATTGTAGCGAAGCAGAGCGATAGGCTTGCCGTCCTCCGACAACACATATCCCATCTTGTCTCTGACTTTTCTCTCAAATTCCGCCTCAGACAAATGTCTGTCGAGACGGAACCAAAATTCTTTATCACTGTCTTCTACATGTCGAATTTCCATGTCATCTCTCCTACTTGTGACAGCATCGTTTCATAGCGCCCTCACACTTTACTTTACCGTCTCACTCATCTTAAGCTGTGCATTCACCAGTCCGTAGTAAATGCCCTGCTTCTCCAACAGTTCATTGTGGGTACCGATTTCTGCCACACCGTGCTTGTCAATGACTACCAGTCTGTCTGCATTGCGCAGGGTTGATAATCTGTGAGCAATGGCAAAGGTGGTTCTTCCCTTTACCAGACGGTCCAATGCCTGCTGAATCAGGAACTCGCTCTCTGTATCCAACGCGGAGGTTGCCTCATCCAAAATCAGGATGCGGGGATTATTAAGAATCGCTCTGGCAATGGCAATTCTCTGACGCTCACCGCCGGAAAGATTATAGCCGTGCTCACCTACATAGGTGTTGTAGCCATCCGGTGTCTTGGTGATAAAGTCATGGGCATTTGCCGCCTTTGCCGCGCGGATTACCTCCTCAAGGGTAGCATCCTGCTTTGCAAAGCGGATATTTGCCAGAATGCTTCCGGAAAACAGAAAAGTCTCCTGCAATACCACACCAATCTGGGAGTGCAGGCTCTCCATCTGCATATCGCGCAAATCACAGCCATCCAAATGAATACTTCCCTGATCCACATCATAAAGACGCATAATCAGGTTAATCAGGGTGGATTTACCGGTTCCCGATGCACCCACCAGACCAATCATTTCACCGGGCTTCACGGAAAAGCTGATGTTTTCCAGTACCGGCTCGTAGGTCTGATAACCGAAGGATACATTTTCAAAGGTGAATGCTCCCTCTATGGGGAATGCCTTGCTATTCTCTTTATCCTGAAGTGCGGGCTCCTCGTCCAATACATCATAAATACGGTTCAGGCTGGTAATCATCTGCATGATGGAACGGGGCAGACCGGTCATCCAGCTAAGAGGGCCAAACAAATATCCGCTGTAGGTTACAAACTGCACCAGCTGACCTACGGTCATTTCACCCTCCAACACATCAATACCGCCAAAATAAATGGCAATGTAGGTACCCACTCCCAAAAAGAAGTTCAAAATCGGGAAAAAGACTGCCCAGAAGGTCTCGTTTCTCTTCTGAAGGGTGGCAAACTCCACGGTCTTTTGGGTAAACTTTGCACTCTCCCTCTGCTCCTTACCGAATGCCTTTACAATACGCATACCGGAAATAATATCCTGCAGATTGCTGCTAAGGTCATCCGCCTTTAACCACTGTCTGTGGAAAATGGTATGAATATGGTGCCAGAAGGACTTAATCAGCACAATTACTACTACAATAAATATCAAGGACAAAATGGTCATCTGCCAGCTGATAATCAGCATCATCACCAAAGAAACAATCATGGTAAGCAGGGTGGAGAACATGCCTCCGAATACCTCTTCCATAAACTGTCTGATCTGCCTGGTATCCCTGGATACACGGTTCATAAGCTCACCGGGCTTACGGTTGTTGATAAAGGACAGGGACAATGCTTGAATCTTATAATACAGCTTAGTACGCAGGCTCATAGAGATGGATGCGCCCAGCTTTACACAATGCCACTGCCTGAAAATCTCCAGTGCCACTCTTGCTACCAGCAGACCAAAGGTAATACCGATAAAAATCCATACATCCTTCATGGTACCGGTTCCCGTGGTCAGTGACTCATCGATAAACTTTTGCTGTACCATGGGGGAAATCAGATTGATTGCTGAAATCACCAGCATCAACAGGGAAATCAAAAGCAGCTTTCCCACAAACTCACCGCTAAGCATCATAAACTTTTTCATCACATCTGCCTTGCCGTCGCAATAAGGACATCTGCTGGTGCCGGGCATGGTACGTCCGCACTTTTCACAATATTTTTCATATTCACGGCTGTGAACGCGGTCAGCCTCTGTGAGCTCCCTGCCCTCATTCATGACATCAATAATCTTTTGAGCGCCTCTGGTCACATAGGACACTCTGATAATATGTCTCATGGAAAATCTTGCCACACAAGCCTTGCTTCCATCCTTCTTAAATACCGTCACAATACCACTGTACACCTGATGCTCGCACTTGATTTTTTCACAGTCTGCAAGGTATACTTCCGTAGCAATCGTCTGATCTTCCAATACCACAAGGCGCTTATTGGTCACTACCATCCATGTGGTCTTGGTGTAGGAATCTCCTGCACTTTTTTTGCCGTTATCAAATCCCAAATCCACCGGCACGCAGTACCAGATAGCTTCGTCTTCCCCACGGGAAAGGGCCTTACTTTGGGATTCCTCCAACGTATATAATAGCTTCATGTCGTTTTTCTCCTCGTCTTAAATAAACAAATCCAGTTTCTTACGCTCCATTACACTGAGCGCATACAAATCGGGAAGCTCATATCTGTTACCGTCAATATCCGTCACCTGATATCTTGCCTCTCCCAGATTAATTACGGCATCACCGCCCATATGGGTGGTAAATCTACAGGCACCGAAATCTGTCTGCACATGCCAGTAGGCATAACCGTACTCATCCTTTACATCCATAACCTTGCGGATAACAGGCATAAAGTAGCGCAGTCTCACCTGCTCCCTAATCATCTCCTGCTCTTCCTTCTTAAGGTCGCTTAAGTTCTGAATCAGTCCGATTTCCTTTGCCTTTTCATCCGACTCTCTGATAGAGATAAACTCCTCGGGATTGGTCAGGGGGAAGGTTAAATATACTCCCACTCTGTCATATTCCTTATCACCGGTTTTCAACGCTAAGAAACCGCCCTCGGTACGTGAAAATACTGCATTCTCACTGTTTAACAGGCGCACCTGTAATACTTCCTCTGATTCCTTCTTTAAAGCCTCCTCGTCGAGCTCATCCAAATCCAACAGGTCCGGCATTTCATATTCTCTGTTATCTTCCATGTTAATTACCTCCGTTTATTCTACGCCGCGCATTGCCAGAGCCTTTGTCTGCAATTCGCTCAATTTATAAAAGGTTCCCTTCATTGCCATCAGTTCCTCATGGGTTCCTGCTTCTGTAACACGTCCTTCATCCAACACAATTAAGTGGGTTGCATTTCGCAGGGTGGACAATCTGTGGGCAATGGACAATACCGTTCTGCCCTTTTCCAACTGCTCCAGGGACTTCTGAATGGCAAGCTCTGTCTCCGTATCCACCGCAGAGGTTGCCTCATCCAAAATCAGAATCTGTGGGTCTGCCAGAATGGCTCTTGCAATAGAAATACGCTGTTTTTCTCCACCGGATAAGGAGCGGTTGGAATGGCCCAAAATAGTGTCATAGCCCTGAGGCATCTTGCAGATAAAGTCATGGGCACTCGCCTGAATAGCCGCTTTGATAATTTCCTCTCTGGTAGCCTCCGGTCTTGCATAGGCAATATTTTCTGCCACCGTACCCATAAAGATATAGGTCTCCTGTGACACCATGGCTACATTTCTTCTCAGCTCGTTAAAGCCGTACTGCCTTACATTGATACCGTCCACCAGTACCTCGCCCTCATCCGTGTCATACAATCTGGAAATCAGGTTTACCAATGTGGACTTTCCGGCACCGGAACGTCCCACAATACCAAGCACTTCACCTGCTTCTACCTTAAAGCTTACATCCTTAAGGATAGGCTTGTTGGGCTCATATCCGAAGGTTACGTTCTTCAGTTCTATCGCACCGCGGAACTTCTCGGGTCTCACCGGATTGGGCACCTCTTTTACCTCAGGCACTGCATCCATAATCTCAAACATACGCTGTGCAGAGTTCATGGAATTGGTGTACCAGCGGATAATTCTGGACATAAACTCCAAAGGCCACTTCAGCTGTCCCACATAACCGGAGAAGGTGATTAACACACCAAGCTCCATGCCGGAACCACTGACAATTAAGGCTGCACCCACTGCCCACACAATGAAGGTCAACAGGTCCTCCACCAATATGTACATCGCTGAAAACTGACAGTCAAATCTTGCTACATCCAGCTCTGCATCTCTTACACGGCTGTTGTTCTTGCCGAAACGCTTCATCTCCTGCTCTTCCTGACCAAAAGCCTTTACTACACGTGCTCCGGTAAAGTTCTCATTCATCTGAGCATTGAGCCTGCGGTTGGCACGGTGTCTCTTACCGAAATAATGCCACAGTCTGGGCATCATCCGATAACTTAAAAAGAACAGGACGGGCATCAGAATGATGGATGCCAGTGTAAGCCATGGATTCAAAATAAACATAATCACACATGTTGCAATGATGGTACCCACATTGATAAAGAAATAGGGGATACCGTCAATCAAAAAGCCTGTGATTTCCTCCGCATCATCGGATACTCTGGTCATCAGTCCGCCGGTCTGTCTCTTGGTAAAGAAGCTGATAGACAGTCTTCCCATAGAGTCAAACACCTGGCTCTTAAACTTAGCCACTACCTCCGGTGCAATGCGGGCTGTGATAGTTCCCTGCAAAATCAGAATTCCCTGCAGGATAATCTTAGTCACAATCATTACCACTACTAAAATTGCCAGTGCCGTAACAAAACGACCTGCGGGCAAGCCGCACAGTTCAAGGAATGCTTCATTCTTGGCAAGCACCTTATCGTACAAAACCGTACCGCTAAGGTAAGGCCAGATCAGATTCATTCCCGCTGTTGCAAAATAGCATAAAATCAATACTGCCAACAGCTTTTTGTAGGGCTTGAAATAAGACACTACTCGTAGCAATATCGATTTTTTATCCATACACTTAGGGCAGACCTTTCGCTCCTGATCCGGATAAATCATGCCGCATTTAGGGCAGCACTCCTTCCCCTTTTTGACGTCCAGGTCTTCCTCCGTGATTTCTTCCTTCTCCTTCATTTTTTCCAAAAGACGGCCAATTCGCATAAAGGCTTCCATCTTGGTGTTAGAGAACTGACACAAATACTGCTCCACACCCTTGATTTTGCCCATAAATACGCCTGTGCTGACCTGACGGAGTACGGATAGCTCCTCCACATCCTCTAGGTCATAAAACAACACAGCAGGCTCTGCAAGGGTACTCTCCTGCACCGCCCAGCTGTCATAGCCGCCCAGTCGAAATTCCCTCTTTTCCACATACGGATATCTGGCAATAATCAGCTTCTTCTCTGTCAGTGCCACAATGGTGTCCGCAAACCGAAACTCCTCATCCAAATCTGCCATTGCCGCAAAAATCACCTGTTTTTTGCTGATACCGTATTTTTCTAAAACTTTTACAAAACTACCCGGTAAATTCATCACTACCTCCAATCTATCTTCTCTCCCGGTTTTAGGATAAATATAGAGTTCACTTGCGAACTCTCGCGCCGCCGAAGCGTCGCATATGTACAGATACAGAAAAAGCCCGACATGACATAACGTCACACCGGGCTTACCCTCATAACAATATACAATTGCAGAAAAACACTGCACGGATATATCATGAACC
Organism: uncultured Lachnospiraceae bacterium; assembly: GCA_945609985.1. Taxonomy (GTDB): domain Bacteria; phylum Bacillota; class Clostridia; order Lachnospirales; family Lachnospiraceae; genus Acetatifactor. The sequence goes on from CALYZQ010000016.1 coordinate 10,387, forward strand.
TATACACTCACTCCGGGAGACAATACCAATATTAAACTTACCTATACTCTTCTTAAACTTGAACATTTTATTGCCTCCTTTCTTTGAATCTCGTTATCAGTAACATAAATAACTATAAACCTATTTCCAGCATCTGTCAATTGTTTTTACAGATAATTCGTACAATTTAAGAAAATAACTTATGTGCCGTTTGATTGTTACTATATTTAGTGAAAATATGTATTGTAATTTATCATTCTCTGTAGTATACTCTTATCAAAGCATATATTCTAACGTTCTAACGAATTCTCAAATTCTTAATTCACGAAATCTATGCTTTTATTCACAAAATAATTTAAAGCAGGAGATTTTGAAGTTACAGGTTTGAGATGTAGGCTATGCAGTGTTTGCTACATACTGTGCTATTGTTAACCTGTGGTTCATCTCTTCTGCGAAGGAGGACATCATGAAAAACCAGGAGACACCACAGGTAACTGCCAACCGTGAATTCAAGAGCACTGTGTTCTGCCTGCTTTTTCGAGACAAGAGAAAGCTTTTGGAACTTTACAATGCCATGAATCACTCCCATTATACGGACCCTGAGGCATTACAAATTGTCACATTGGAGAATGCCATTTACATGAGCATGAAGAATGACCTCGCATTCATTATTGATATGCATCTGTACTTGTATGAGCATCAGTCTACGTATAATCCCAATATGCCACTTCGTGATTTATTGTATGTAGCAAACGAGTACCAAAAGCTTGAAAAGGACACCAGCATTTATGCATCCGCATTAGTAAAAATTCCTGCTCCCCGTTTTATCGTTTTTTACAACGGTAAGGAAAAGCGACCGGAGAAGGAAGTTTTAAAACTGTCAGATGCCTACTTTACGGAAGAGCTTCATCCTGAGTTGGAATTAAAAGTTACCGTCTTGAATATTAACTCCGGGAATAATACGGAACTTATAGAAAGTTGTAAGACACTTCGGGAATATATGCAGTATGTGAACTGTGTGCGTCATTACACTGATGTTCGGGGCATTTCTTTAAGCGAAGCAGTTGAACACTCTGTAAATGAATGTATCGAAAAAGGAATTCTGGCAGATTTCCTGCGTGAAAACAAAGCGGAGGCGGTAAGTATGAGTATCTTTGAGTACAATGAAGCTGAAGAAAAAGAAAAAATGCGGAAAGCGGAATATACCGGTGGATATGAGGATGGTAAACACGAAATGCTTGCACTGATAGAAAAAATGGTGGCTGATGGACTGACAGATCAAATTCCCCGACTTTCAAAGGAGGGTGATTTCTTGCAGGAAATGATTGCAAAATATCAAAAATAACTATCAAGGGCGTGTTGCAAAACAGAATTGTTTAGCAACACGCCCTAATCTTTACTATATTACTCTTCTGCAATAACTTCTTGCTCTACTACTCTCTTCTCTTTCCTCAAAAACAACCCGACTCCCACCAACAAAATCAACACAGAGATAAACTGTGAGGTTGAAAAAGGTCCAATCTCTCCGCGGAAATCGTTTCGCAAAAATTCCACACCGAAGCGTCCGATACTATACAAAATCAGATACAGTGCTCCGGTCTGTCCCGGTCTTTTCTGCCTCTTTAAAAACCACAACAACACAGCTGCAATCAGAAACATACCCACACTGGAAATAAGCTGTGTAGGTATCAGCTTCACATGGTTGGGTGCAAACCTGGAATTGGTAAAGGCAATACCAATACAGGAATCGGTCTCTCTACCGTAACAGCAGCCTGCCAGGAAACAACCGATGCGACCAAATCCCTGCGCCACTGCAACCGAGGGTAACACGATGTCAAAATAATCCCAGAAATTGCATTTCTTCCTCTTCAAGTATATTGCTGCTGCCAGAATACCTCCGATAATACCGCCGTACACCACAAAACCGTTGCTTTTAAGCACACTCATAGGATCCTTAATTAAGGCGTCAAACTCTACAATACAAAACAGTATTTTCGCTCCCAGAAAACCGGAAATTGCACACAGGAAGGTAAGATTGTAAATCATATCCGGCTCCTGTCCTCTTTTCTTTGCCAGCTTCTCACCTAATAACAATGCCAATATCACACCAATGGCAATCATTAATCCATATCCCTTTACGGTTATTGGTCCAATCTTCAGTATATTTTCATACATATCTGCTACTCCATTCCGGGCAAACATTTACCCTACCTATATGTCATCTCTGCATCGGCAACTGTTTGCCTTGCACATCCTCTCTGATTATACTGCATTTTACCCGGACTGGCTACACCCTTTTTTGCCTTTCGCCATTAAGCACCGTATTTTCCTGCCTGTGCATGCCACATCTTAGCATACTTACCGTTTGCGGCAAGAAGCTTCTCATGAGTTCCTTCCTCGATAATCCGTCCGTTTTCCAGCATCACGATGCGATCCGCATCCCTTGTGGTGGACAGACGATGGGAAATATAAAACACCGTCTTATTCTGTGCTGCCTTGTGCATGGCAGTATTTAAATTGTACTCTGCAATGGGGTCAAGAGCACTGGAAGGCTCATCCATGGCAAGGATGTCTGCCTGTCCGTAGAAGGCTCTGGCAATGGCAACCTTCTGGCTTTCACCTCCGGACAAATTCACACCCTTTTCATCAAACTCAGTGGTAATGGGAGTTGCAAGTCCCTCAGGTAATGTGGCAAGTCTTTCCCCGAAACCACTGTGTTCCAAGGCTTCCGTAACCGCTTTTTCTTCCTTTGCCACATCCTGCACATCATCAAGCACTACGTTTTCCAATAGAGAAGCACCGTACATCTGGTAATCCTGGAAAACTACACCAATGCGCTTGTGATAAGCATCCAGATCGTATTCCTTCACATTCTTTCCATGGTAGGTAATCTCACCCTCCGTAGGGTCATACAAACGCATCAAAAGCTTAATCAGCGTAGTCTTTCCTGCGCCGTTGTAGCCTACAATCGCAATCTTTTCTCCTGCCTTCACCTGCAGGGAAACATTGTGCAGAATATCCTCTGAATCCTCTGTATAGCGGAAGCTTACATTGTTCAGACAGATATCACCCACACCTTCCGGTACTGCTACACCCACACCATGCTTAATTACAGGTTCATAATCAAGGAAGGTGCGGATTTTGTCCACATACAAACTGTTTTCATTTGCCTGAGGTATGATTTCTGCCAAGCCTCTCATACCGCCTCGCAGACTTCCGGTACGGTTAAACAGGATAACGGCATTGCTGTAATCGATAGTGTGAAGCACTGCTGCCTGGAAAATCAGATAGGCAACATAGAGTCCGTCCAGAATAAAGTCTCCGGCGCAGTATCTTCTCAAAAACTGCAGTCCCACACGCTTTTTCACTACGCTCTTCTGCTCTTTCACTATCTCTTCATTTGCCTCTTCAAATTCCTTCTCCAAAAGCTCCCCCACCTCGGGATGCAGACGAAGCTCCTTAGCATAATCATTGAGATAAAATACGCGGCTCACATAATTTCTCTTGCGCTCCAGGGGATTTACCTTGATACGCACATTATAATTGAGCTTGTTGATTGCCTTTGCCAAAAAGATATTCAGGATAAAGGAGGCAAACACAAAGAGAATACCCGCAGCATCCGTTGTCAGGAACAGCACACCTGTAGTTACTACTACGGTAATACTCTGCACTCCTGAATTAAGCAACTGCAAAAATCTGTCGATAGAGGTTTCTGCCTCTGCCACCGCCAGCACAAACTCATTGTAATACTTAGGATTGTCATAGCAGGACAAATCAAGCTGTGCCGCTTTTTCATACATCTGCTCCTTTAAAGCCTTATACAGCTTGGGCTTTGATTTCGGAGTCAGTCCATGAATAAAATAACCATCCGGAATCATCTGAATCATAATCAGCACCATAATGCCGCCGATTGCCAATACCACCTTGTAAAAGGGTTCTCCGTACTCAGCGCAATGGAGTACATAACGTATTCCGATAACATGCTCTAAAAAGATAAAGAACTGATACCGAAACGCATCGTACAAATGATATAGCATGTAACCCGGAGCAGTTTTAAAACATAATTTCCACAAAAACTTATGATTTTCCCATACTCGATTCATACTTACACCTCCCCGCCTGCGGCAAAGATACCATCCGTCACCTTACTTCTTTCCGTTGCCAGATAGTTTTCTGCCTGCTTATCATACATGTCAGCGTAGAGACCCTGCATTTTCATAAGCATCTTGTGGGTGCCCTCTTCCTTCACCATACCATCCTCTAACATGAACACCCAGTCCGCATTCTGTACGGAGGAAAGACGGTGAGAAATAAACAGCATGGTTTTGTCTCTGCCGCTCTTTAAAATATTGTCAAATAGCTGATACTCTGCAATAGGATCCAAAGCACTGGAAGGCTCGTCAAATATCTTGATGGGGCAGTTCTTTACAAATGCTCTTGCCACCACAATTTTCTGATACTCACCGCCGGACAGCACCTGACCATCTTCTGCAAATTCTCTTGTAAGGATACTGTGAATGCCCTGAGGCAGAGTCTGCACCTTGTCATACACACCTGCAAGCTTCAAGGCATTTACTACCTGTTCTTCATCCTCGGGTTTGGCTTTGCGCATCAGTACGTTTTCCATAACGGATAAGGACAGCATCTGATGGTCCTGAAATGCCGTGGCAAACAACGACCTGTATTTCTGCAGATTGTATTCCTTGATATTTCTGCCATTTAGCAGAATCTCACCCTCTGTAGGATCATAAAAACGCATTAACAGCTTAATAATCGTGGATTTGCCTGCACCGTTATGACCAACCAGGGCATAGGTTTTCCCGCCCCTGATTTCCAGATTCAGATTATGTATGATTTCCGTATCCTTGTAGGAAAAGCTTACATTTTTAAATACTATGGATTCAATGGTATTACCGGGGTCATCACCCTCATAATCCTCCGGCAACTTTTCCTCATACTCCAGGAAATTTCTCAAATTGTCCACAAACAAACCATTCTTAAAGCATTCCATCAAGGATTCCGTAAAACCTATGAGAATCCATGTGGAGGACACCATCATACTGGTGATAACCGCAAGCTGTGCCAAAGACATGGTTTGACTCACCAGTGTTCTGTAACCTCCGTAAATCAACATTCCTTCAAAAATGAAGGTAAAGGTAAACTGCACTCTGAACCAATGCATTACCATGGCAAACTTGGTGTATTTCTTTGTCACATCAATCAGTCCCTGTATCGCTTCGGTATAATGACGCTTCATCAAGGCAAATGCCTTGGTCAGACGTACCTCCTTAGCATAATCCGTCAGATACATAACCCTGTTCACATAGGCAATCTTACGGTTATGCGGTGCCATATCCTGATTACGCTTAAACTCAGTCTGACCGATTTTGCGGTTAAACACAAAATTACCAATAACAGGAAAGAGTACAAACAGCACGGATATCTTATCCACATCATATAAAAGCCAGAAAGACATGACAGATGCCGCCACTCCAAATATCACACCCCAGATAACATCCACGGTATTCATCAGACGCACATCCGCCTGTTCCATGGCAAGGGTATACTTGTTGTAAAACTCACTGTCCTCAAAGCAGGACAGCTCTACCTTTCTGGACTTCTTAAACAACAGCTTATTCAGTCCCTTGTTGACAATTACCTGTGTAATGGGAAGTACCTTTCCCTCAAAATAACTGTTATAAATAGAGATACTGGCAAACACAGTTACCGTGATTGCCAAAAAGGTCATAATCGCAGAAAACTCTTGCTCTGTTTCCAACGCGTTAATGACATAACGCATAAAGAATGCACTGTAAAACAGCCACTCAAAATAGCCCAGAATCTGTGTCACCGCCCGATGTATTACCTGGCTTGGGCAAATTTTCCACAGAAGCTTCATGGCATAAAAATTGTTACGAATTGCTCTCGTTCTTTTTTTCATGTTTCCTCACCTCTCCTTTTGTAAAACCTCTCAATGTAAAGCTTAGCTGGCACCGATTGTCTCCAGTACCTCCTCCAATCGGTAATCCTTTGCAGAAAGTATTATACAATCATCCCCAAATACTTCCTTCATAATTCTGTGTTCCAAAGTCTGACGCCTTTCAAAATGAGCTACCATATCGTCAAAGTCCTGATAATTATGCTCCTTTCCGTAGGGTGACTCCCGCAGGAAACCCAGCATCAGCGGATACCACATCTCATTTCCCTCATCATCAGAGCGCTCCTTCTTAATCAGGGATATGCTTTCTCTGATATCTGGAGTTTCCAGATAAATCACGGAAATCCCTTTCTCCTTTAAGATGTCATATACTTCACTGTAGAAAGCAATGATTTCCTCATCACTCATCTCATAAAACAGCATCATGCTCTCAATGGTATTTTGAAAAAGGGAACATTCAAACAGATTTTTTCTTGTGGAAAGCGCTTTGTATCTTCTCCTGACTATCTCATGGAAGGTGTCAAAATCCACTCTGCCATTGTAGATTTCATACCTCTCCATATACTCATAAAATTCCCTGCGCTCTGCCATTATCTGAGTGTATGCGGTGATGTAATAATCCCCTTCCTTTTGGGTCTTTGCCATGATTTCTGATTCCAAATCAGGAAATTTCGCAATGGCTTCCTGCAGCTTGTCCTCCGTCATGTAGCTGCACCATGCCAGCTCCACCGGTGAAATATCCCCCTCATGGTATACAGTATACTCCGAAAGTGCTTTGGAAAGCTTGATTAAAAGAGTACTTTTTCCGCTGCCCGGAATGCCTTCAATAAAAATATTCTTGTTCATTCGTATCCTCCCTTCCCTCAGGAAAAATTAAAAATAGCCGTGGCAGACTGCCACGGCTAAATAAACCTAAATCATAATATAACTCAATATATTATCTACTTAGCATAAACCGAGGTAATCCCACTTGTTCTCAAATATTTTCTTGTGACAGTCTTAATTGTAAACATTTGTATTACCTCCTTTTCCATAAATTTCTTGTATTGGCAAAGTATAACACCATACTCCTGATTATGCAAGCACTAATTTCTGAAAATGATTTTTTCCGCTCCCGTACATGCCTTGATATCCAACTCTGACTTATCATACAAATCCCTGAATTTCTTAGGACAGGTGATAATCAACTCCGGTATGGTATCCTTCATGGACATCTGATTTTCAGTCTTGTTTTTGCGTACCTGGGCAATGATTTCCTTCAGATGCTCACCAAATTCCAGATAAAGATAGTCCTCCGCTTCCGTTGTCCAAGTGGTCTGATGCAGGGAAATTTCTTTTTCAAATTTTCTGAAATAGTTTTGATAGATATACTCCGTTACATAGGGCGTATAGATGGCATACAATTTCAAAATTCCAAGCAGACTGTGATAAAGGGCAATCTGACCGGATAACCGCTCCTTCTCACCATGCTTTTCGGGCTGGTACAGTCTTTCCTTGGCAATCTCAACATAGTAATCGCAAAAATCCTTCCAGAACAGATTGTCAATTTCATGTCTTGCCTGACCGATTTCGTAATCCTCTAAAAGCTGCGTCGCCTTAAGGGTGGTCTCATTTACCCGCTGTAAAATCCAGCGGTCAATGGGCAAAAGTTCCTCTTCTCTAAAGCTATCAGGCTTCTCAAAATCCGTAAGCTGCATCAGGGCAAACTTCGCCGCGTTGTACAGCTTATTGATGAATCTCTTGGAAATCTTAAGCTCCTCATCACTAAAGAACGTATCCGTTCCCAGCTTGCTGTTTGCCGCCCAATAACGGATGGCGTCTGCCGAATGGTTCTCAATAAGCGCCATAGGAGAACTCTTACTGTTGTTCTTGGACTTACTGATTTTTTCACCGGGCTTTGCAAATACGAAACCGCTAATCATAATGTCCTTCCAGGGTATCTGACCGGTGTGGTACAGGCTCTTTACGATAGAATAAAATGCCCATGTACGGATAATATCATGAGCCTGACATCTCATTCCCATGGGTAAAATCTCCTTGGAAATATCCTCTTCCTCCCAGAATTTTGCATTGATAAGTGTGGTTACGGAGGAAGTCGCCCAAGTGTCAAAAACCGCTTCCTCCGGTGTAAATTCCCGGCATCCGCACTCACAAGCTCCATCAGGTGTGCTCTCCAAAGGGTTTATAGGAAGTTTTTCATATTCAGCAAACATGGGCTTTTTACAGTCCTTACAGTACCAAACAGGGAAAGGAACTCCAAAATAACGCTGTCTGGAAATACACCAGTCCCACTTCAGATTTTCAACCCAGCTTTTGTATCTTGCCTTCATATGAGCAGGATGCCAGTTGATTTCGTCTGCAGCCGCAAGGAAACGCTCCTTGTCCGTTAAAACATCAATATACCACTGACGTGAGGGAATAAACTCTACATCCCTGCCGCAACGCTCATGAACCGCAACCATGTGATTTATGGTTTCCTGTTTTGTCAGAAGCTCGCGCTCCTTTAAAAGCTCTATGATGGTAGCTCTGGCTTTCTTAATCTCCATACCACCTATAAAAGGAATGCCCTCTGCAATTTTGCCGTCCGCCATAATTACCTGCTTGTATGGCAGCTTATGCTGCTGATACCACTCAACGTCCGTGGCATCTCCAAAGGTGGCACACATTACCGCACCGGTACCCTTATCCATAGAAACCGTCTCATCTACAAGAACCGGAATTTCAAAATCATACAACGGAACGGTTGCCTGCTGCCCAATATACTTTTGATATCTTTCATCTGACGGATGAATGAAGATGCATACACAGCCTGCCAGAAGCTCCGGTCTTGTGGTTGCAATCGGCAAGCTTCCCAGCGGTGTCTCAAAATTCAGATAGTTAAAGGTGGTCTCCCATTCCTTTGTCTCAAGCTCTGCCTGTGCGATGGAGGTCTGACACTCCGTACACCACAATACAGGAGACTCCTTCATATATGCCTTGCCGCTCTTTGCCAGCTCAAGGAAGGATCTCTGAGATACCTTCTGAGACAAATCCGATATGGTGCGATACTGCAAATTCCAGTCTACACTAAAACCAAGCCGCTTCCACAGCTCTTTAAACTCGCTCTCGTAATTCTCCGTAATCTGCATACATTTGCTGCGGAATTCACTTCTGGGAAGCATCTTAGCCAAAATGTTCTCGTCTCTCTCTACCAGACGCTCGGTGGGCAGACCGTTATCGTCAAAGCCAAATGGGTAAAAAACATCATAACCCTGCATTCTCTTAAATCTGGCAATCATTTCTGCCTGTGTGTAGGAAAAAACATGACCGATGTGCAGCTTACCGCTTACGGTTGGCGGCGGTGTATCAATGGAGAAAATCTTTTTCTCTCTGCCGTTTTGATACCTGTAAATCTCCTGCTCCTGCCATAATTTTTCCAGCTCTGCTTCTGTCTTTAAAAAATCGTACTTCTTATCCATGTGGATACCTCCTTATAAAATTAATTAACCTTACAACACAGACAAAAGTCGCCCCATTCAGCGCTTTTTGCAATAAAAAGCGCCCTAAGCTAACGCTTAGGGCGAACTAACATGTCCGTGGTACCACCTAAATTCAGAAATACTTCTGCACTCATTACAATACGGGAACTATACAGTAAATTCCGATATTGCTTCCCCTGATAACGGTGGGAATCTCCGTTGAAGTCTACTAGGCTTAAGCCGTTCGGTCCAAAGCTCAAAGGCTACTTCCATACTCCCATCACGAAAGTTTTCACCAACCACTTTCTCTCTGTCATCCGGAATAGTATGTACTCCTCCTCGTCAATGCTTTTGTCTGTAATTGTTATTGACATTATAGCATAGTAAATTCAGTTGTCAACAAAAATTTATTGAAAACTTTTAACCCAATTCACTAAGGAATCTCGATATGTGTTTTCTCTAACTGTACCTAGCATATAATCCGTTACCGGACCATTTCGCCTCATTTTTTCAAGAATTGCTTCCTGAAGCTCTTCCACAGACATATCTTCATATGGCTTGTTCCAATCTAAAATTACTTTCTCAGGCTTCTTTTCTTCCTGTTGTTCTACAGGTTCTGGCTTCGGCTGTTCACCAGGTTCTGCCTTGGGTTCCGGTGCTTTCTCAATTTCCACGGTCTTAATTGGCGCAAAGCTTTCTCCACAAAGTTCTGCAGGTATCCAGATTTCACCAGCGTTTGCCGGTACACGTACCTGAATGCGTCCACCATTTACAGATACACGTTCTCCTTTAAGCGCACCAACATATTCTGCAAAGTCTCCACAGACAAGGTCCATATAAGCATCGTTATCACCATTGTTGACGGTAGTAATCACAGACTTACCGCCCAGCGTTCTCGCATATGCATAGTGAGTCGTCTTAAGCTCCAATTCCTGATAATCACCGTAACAAAGAGCCGGTGTATTCTGACGAATCTTACCAAGTGCTGCGATTAATTTTGTACAAGGATTGGTATTGATTGCATCTTTATAATCTTCATAATTTAGCGCAGGTCGTAAAGAATCATCTGAAAAGCGTTCTTTTCTTCCTTCGATACCAAACTCTGAACCATAGTAAATCGACGGAACTCCCGGTAATGTGTATAGCATGACATGTACCGGCAGAAAATGCTCTTTATTTGTCAGCTTTGTATAAATACGTTCTACGTCATGGTTATCCACAAAGCTATAAAGCTTCAGATTATTTCCTACCATATCGCTTACATACTTGACAGTGTGCGCAATTTCAAAATAGTTGTGGTCATTGTGACCGGAATATAATGCTTTATGAAGCATATAGTTCGTTACGGAGTGAAGGGTTCCATCATTTGCCCAACGGGAATAATTGCCATGGATGACTTCCCCCATGAGCCAAAAGTCCGGTTTTACTTCATTCGCCACATGTCGAAGAGCCTTCATGTAATCAAAGTCCAGAACATCCGCAGCATCCAGACGTATTCCATCAATGTCAAACTCGCTTACCCAAAACCGTATTACATCACAGATATAATCTTTGACTGCCGGATTGTGCTGATTTAATTTTACAAGCAGGTCATATCCGCCCCAGTTTTCATAAGAAAAACCATCCTGAAAGGAATTATTGCCTCCGAAATTAACATTGCAGTACCAATCCTTGTACTGTGAATTTTCTCTATGATTTTTAATATCCTGAAATGCAAAGAAATCACGGCCTGTATGGTTAAAAACTCCATCCAGAATCACTCTGATTCCCTGTTTGTGGCATTCCGCTACGAAATTCGTAAGGTCCTCGTTTGTACCGAGTCTGCTGTCCAGTTTTTTATAATCTGTTGTTTCATAGCCGTGTCCCACAGATTCAAAAAGCGGTCCAATGTAAATTGCATTACATCCAATTTCCTTAATATGAGAAATCCATGGAAGCAATGTATTTAAACGGTGCATCGGTTCTCCATAAGAATTCTTTTTTGGTGCCCCTGTGAGCCCCAGTGGATAAATATGATAAAACACTGCCTCTTCATACCATGCCATGCATTCTTCCTCCTGATTTCCTAATTGTTTCCCATTCTATTAAGTGAATCTGCATACAAAGCCTCTTCGTAAATTATGATATACCATGTAAGCAAAATTAACAATGCATATTCACTTCATACCATTTCATCTCATTTTGCATTCTTAGGAATAAATTCCAGCTTCAATATCATATCCATGCCATCTGCCAATCGCTTTAAGGTTGATAATGCAGGATTGGCATTACCTGTTTCTATTTTGCTGATATCTGACTGATCTATTCCGGTTCTTTCAGCAAGCTCCTTTTGTGTCAGATTACATCTTTTTCTGGCATCAATCATTGCCTGAATCGTATTAAACTCCGGTTCCAGATCATCCCATTCTTTTTGAAAGCAGGGATCTTCTAACTGTTCTTTTAAATACTCTTGTAAATCACTCATGTCGATTCTCCTTTTGATAAAACACCACATTATACATTTTTTGTTTCTCCTTTTAGTATATGGGATATATCCCCTATTGTCAATTCATAAAAACAGAATTTATGTACATAGATAACCGTACATAGATAACTTATTTTACTTCTTTGCTGGATTCGTTGAGCGAATGCTCATGAATAATAAAAAAGAGTATGCCCCGAAAGCATACTCTGATAATAACATTGATACTAAATATTTGCAAGCAGTTATCTTCCTGCCCTCTGCCTTGTAATCTCATACATCATAATGGATGCCGCACAGCTCACATTAAAGGAGCTTGCATAGGAGTTTTCTGCCATGGGAATAGTACACAAAATGTCACAGGTTTCCTTGAAGGCTTTGTTGAGTCCCATGGTTTCATTGCCCATCATCAGCATTACGGGTCCTGTCAGCTCAGCGGCATAAATAGGACTTTCCTTATGTGCTGTGGTTCCTACTATCTTAAAGTTCGGATACTGTGCCTTTAACTTAGCAATATAATCATACAATTTAGAATTGTCTGTAATTCTCACTACAGGCATGTTGAAAAATGACCCCATAGCTGAAACCACCACATCCGGCTCATACAAATCCACCGCATGTCCTGTAATAATCAACATATCCGCTCCAAGAGCATCACAGGAACGAATCATTGTTCCCAGATTTCCCTTGTTGGAGGGACGGTCAAACAACACGATAAAGGGATTGTCCGAAAGCTTTACCTTGTCCAGACTGTCCTCTCTCATCTCAATAACTGCCATCAGCTCAGAGGTATCCTCCTTACCGCTCAGTTCCTTCATCAGTTCCGCCGTCAGACAATAATTTACCTCTGTGGGAACTGTATAAATCATATCCTTTGCCCAATCCGACAAATGATTCTTATCGTAAATCAGGGACTTGATTTTCCAACCGTTATTCACCGCTTCCTTTAAGCTGCGGACACCTTCCACCAAAAACTCATTATACTTGTACCGCTTATTACGGTTTGTTTTTAACACCTCAAATCTTTGGTAGTAATTGTTTTTGTTATTTACATTTATGGTATTCAATCTTCTCTCTCCTAAAAATAACTCTTGCTTTCCTGCTCCTCATAAAATATCCGGTTCTCCCATTCCAAGGTAAGCACACCGTCCTTCACACTTATCAGGGAAACTCCGCAATTCTTATGTACTCCACCGTTCCAGAAATCCTTTTTATCCGTGATGGTCAAACTGCTGAGCAGGCCCTTAGTGGCAGCTCCGTGGGTAGATATCAGTATGGTCTTATCCTCATAGTCCTTATTCTCTGCAAGCTCACGCAAAAAGGCGGTTGTCCTTTCACACAGAGAATCTATGGTTTCTGCGCCCTCCGGTGGAATATATATATCCGGGTGGCGAAAGAAATTCATAAAATCCGGGTCGGGAACCGTATAATGCTCCTTACTGCAGGACAAGCCCTCGTAGATTCCAAAGCTGATTTCCTTGATTCGTTCCTCTTCTATCAGAGGAATCTGCCGCTCCCCAATAATAATCCTTGCAGTCTCCTTTGCACGCATCAAAGGACTTGTGAAGACACAATCAAAGGGAATATCTGCCATTCCCTCTGCAGTCACCTTTGCCAGTGCCACACCCTTTTCATTCAAGGGAATATCCGTAGCTCCCTGCAACTGTCTGGTGACATTCCAATCCGTCTCCCCGTGTCTGATAATGTAAATTTTCATGTTGAATACTCCGCTATCTCATTTATTTCTAAAAGCCTTTTCTACTTCTGACTCTTCCAGGCTTTGATTTGCTCCAAACGCTCCTTCACCTGATTCTCCTGCCCCATACCGGTAGGTCTGTAATAGCTCCTGTCCTTTAGAGACTCCGGCAGACATTCCATTTTGGCGAGCTTTTCCTCCGTGTCATGAGCATATTGATAGCCCTCTCCGTAATGCAGCTCCTTCATCAGTCCCGTGGGCGCATTGCGAAGCTGTAAGGGTACTGGCTCCGCCCGCATTTCCTTTATATCCTTCTTACAAGCCTCACATGCCACATACAAAGCATTGGATTTCGGAGCCATGGCAAGATAGGTGACTGCGTGGGTCAGGTGTACATCACATTCGGGCATCCCTAAGAAATGACATGCCTGATAAACAGAAACTGCAAGCTGCAACGCCTGTGGGTCTGCCATACCGATATCCTCGCTGGCAAAACGTATGAGTCTCCTAGCAATATACAGGGGATTTTCACCACCGTCCAGCATTCGACACATCCAATAGATTGCCGCATCCGGGTCTGAATTTCGCATGGATTTATGTAGAGCCGAAATCATGTTGTAATGCTCTTCTCCGGTTTTATCATAGAGAAGAGATTTCCTACTGATGCACTGCTCCATGCCCTCATCGGTCACAAGGATACTGCCATCCGAGCTAATGTCACCGTTTAACACAGCCATTTCCAAGGTATTCAGAGCGGTTCTGGCATCTCCGTTTGCAAAAGCTGCAATTGCAGCAATCTGCTTGTCCGTCATCTTAACGGACTGTCTGCCAAAGCCTTCCGGGGCAGTTAGAGCCCTGCCAAGCAGCTTCTGCAAATCTTTCTCCTCCAAAGCCTTTAGTACAAAGACCTTACACCTGGACAAAAGCGCTCCGTTTATCTCGAAAGAAGGATTCTCCGTAGTCGCTCCGATAAGCACAATACTGCCCTTCTCCACATAGGGCAAAAAGGCATCCTGCTGTGCCTTGTTAAATCTGTGAATCTCGTCCACAAAAAGGACGGTACGGATACCCATTCTGCGGCTTTCCTCGGCCTGCTGCATCACTTCCTTGATTTCCTTGATGCCGCTTGTCACCGCACTGAAATTAATAAAACCGGACTTGGTGCGTCCGGCTATGATACTGGCAAGAGTAGTCTTTCCCACGCCGGGCGGTCCCCAAAAAATCATGGAGGAAATCTGATCCCGCTCTATTAATTGACGCAACATTTTGCCCTCTCCAAGCAGATGCTCCTGCCCCACAAAATCTTCCAACGAAGTGGGGCGAAGCCTGTTTGCCAGAGGCATACTCTTTTCACTGTGATTCTCTTGTATTTCAAACAAAGACATCTGTTCCATAAGATTCCTCTTTATCACAACTTATCTTTATCCACGTTTACTGCAACCGCTACAACCCTGACAGCCACCGCTTATCTGCTGCGCTGTCAGGTCAAAGGGACTTGTAAGCATACAGATTGCCTGGGATGAAATCCCCAATCCTGCTCCGGTAAAGCCCAAGCCTTCTTCCGTGGTTGCTTTTACATTCACCTGCATCACATCAATGCCAAGAGCCTTTGCAATATTCTCCCGCATGGTGTCTATATAAGGGCGCATTTTGGGTGCCTGTGCTATGATTGTTGCATCAATATTTTCAATGAGGAAGCCCTCTTCCTCCAAGAGTTCTCCTACCTTTTTCAGTAAAAGTACGGAGGAAATCCCTTTGTAGGCAGGGTCCGTGTCCGGAAAATGCTTGCCGATATCTCCTAAAGCTGCCGCCCCCAACAATGCATCCATTATGGCATGCAACAACACATCGGCATCGGAGTGACCAAGCAAGCCCTTCTCATAGGGAATGGTGACTCCACCCATAATGAGTTCTCTGTCCTCTACCAATTTGTGCACATCATAACCCATTCCGATTCTCATAAAATCCTCCTATTCGCCCTTTGTCTGCTTTTTCTTCTTGGGCAGGGAAAACGCGATACCGCGCTTATTATTGTTCTCGCGGCTTCTGCGATTGTCTGCATTACGATTGTCGCTACGGCTTCTGTGACTATCCGCATTACGGTTGTCACCACGGTTTCTGCGACCTTCCGCATTTCTGCCGTCCCTGCTTTTTCCGCCACGTGTGCGCTCCTGCTGCCTCTTTGGTCTGTAATCGTCGACTTGGATTTCTTCACCCTTGTCGCCTACCTGCGCCTTCAGCATGACCGCTGCCAATTCCAAAGCATCACAGCTCTCTTCCTCCATCTTGCGCTGCAGGAATTTCTTCATCTGCTCTATGTCCTCATGCTCATGAAGTAACCACGCCTGATTCAGGTACTTATCCGCCTTCGCCTTCATCACCTTTGCTGCACCGGGAAGCTTTTTCTCCTCCACAGTGGTACGACAGGCTTTCTCAATCTCTCTTATCTTAAAAATCTCACGACCGCTTACGAAGGTAAAAGAACGGCCTGTTCTGCCCGCACGTCCTGTTCTTCCGATACGGTGTACATAATATTCGATATCCTGAGGCACATCGTAATTGATAACTGCCTCCACATCATCCACGTCAATACCTCTGGCTGCCACATCTGTAGCAATCAAAATGCTGGTACTGCCATTGCGGAAACGGTTCATGGCAACATCTCTCTGATGCTGTGACATATCGCCATGCAAGCCTTCCGCCTGATATCCATGCTGTTTTAACGCCTCAGCCACCTCATCTACCTTTTTCTTGGTATTGCAGAAAATCAGGCAAAGCTTGGGCTGATAATATTCCAAAAGGCGAATGCATGCAGCATCCTTATCCTGACTCTTTACCCTATAATATTTCTGGGACACCAAGGGAATGGTAAGCTCCTTGGCTGCCACCTTAATCAGCTTGGCATCCTTCTGGAACTGATTGGTGATATCCAAAATGGGTTGAGGCATGGTTGCCGAGAACAATGCGGTCTGATGCTCACCGGGAATCTGACCCAAAATAAGCTCCATATCCTCCCTAAAGCCCATATTCAGCATTTCGTCCGCCTCATCCAAAACCACCATTCTTACATCTGCAAGCTTAATGGTATGACGGCGCATATGGTCCATTACTCTTCCCGGCGTACCTACAATAATCTGCACTCCGCGAAGAGCACTAATCTGCTTTCCAATCTCCTGACCGCCGTATATGGGCAGTATCTTGATACCGTGCATATATTTTGCCAGCTTGCGAAGCTCCTCTGCTGCCTGAATGGCAAGCTCTCTGGTAGGACAGAGAATAATCGCCTGTAGTTTGCGGCTATCCGGATCAATCTTCTGAATCAGAGGGATACCAAATGCGGCAGTCTTACCGGTTCCGGTCTGTGCCTGCCCGATAATATCCTCACCCTCAAGCAGATAAGGAATCGCCTGCTCCTGTATGGGCGAAAGCTTTTCAAAGCCCATATCCTTGATTGCTCTCACTATTCTCTGGTCCAAAAGTTCTTCTATATTCATTAATAAATCTTCCACGTTTTTCCTCCTGAAATTTCGTTACCAACGAACTATGTTAGCATACTTTTCAGGAATGTTCAATGCTTAGATGCACCATGTTTCCATCCATGTATGTACCAGGTTTACCCATGGCTGGCAGGTGGGTTCTACTCCGAACCACTGATTCTTTGTCATTCTGTTTGCAATGGAGAGACCATGACCACCCTTTGTAAACATATGGAACTCTGTGGGAATCTTGGCCTTTGTAAGAGCATCCACAAGCATAATGGAATTCTGTACCGGGACTACATCATCCTCATAGGTGTGCCAGATAAAGCATCTGGGCACATCTGCATTTACACACTTCTCCAGGGACATCTGCTCCTTCTTCGCTTCATATTCCTCACCCAGCAGATTCTTAATGGAGTCATGATGTGCATATTCACCGGAGGTAATTACCGGGTATCCCAAAATCATACCGTTAGGGCGAAGCACTTCTGCGCAGACACCAAGCTTTTCGGCCATCCAGCCCTGATTCCAAAACATACAGTAGCTTGCTGCCATATGTCCGCCTGCTGAAAATCCGCACACTACAACCTTATCATCCGCTACACACCAGTCCTCCTTGTGCTCACGAATAAGCGTAATGGATTTACCAAGCTCCAAATTGGCGGTGGGAAATACAGCCGGTTTTACGGAATAGCGCAGCACTGCTGCATGATAACCCATGGAGAGGAACTGTACCGCTATCATTTCCGCCTCTCTGTCGGAGGTCCATTCATAACCGCCACCGGGGCAAATCACTATCATGGGGCGCTCCTCAATCATAATTTCCCCCGAATGGTCCAATAAATATACATAAAGTGCTGCTTTTTCCTGTGAACCTTCACATTTTATATCAAATTTTTCGTAGCGCATTGTAAACTTCCTTTCTGGGTTAACGTTCTTTAATCAACTCATTGTACAAATCCAGTCCAAAGCTGGTAAGCTCCGGTGCATGTTGAATCATCTTGAAGGTTCTCTTGCCGTTTTCCATGCGCTGTGCGCAGAAAAACTCCACGTCAGAGGCTCTTCCTTCTTTAGCTGCTTCTTCCGTCTCACCATACACCTTCTGTGCAAAGGATAACAGATGAGTTACCGTCAGAATCTTCACACCTGCTTCGTTCAATGCCTTGATAATATCATAAGCAATCACGGAACCTTCTTTTTCGGTTGTGGTTGCAAAGGATTCATTCAACAGAATCAGTGATGCATTGCCCAAATTATCAATAATCTGGCTCATACGTCCAAGCTCTTCATCCAGACGTCCACTGTTCATCTCACTGTCCTCACGTCTGGTAAAATGAGTAAAGAAGGAGGGGAAAATACCGCTCTGATAGCTAACTGCCGCAACAGGAAGTCCACACTGCATCATAACCTGTGCAATACCGATACTTCTAAGGAAGGTACTCTTACCACCCTGATTGGCTCCGGTTACAATCAAGAGCATTTTATTGCGGATGTCGCAGGTATTTCCCACCGCATTCACACGCTGCTCGATACACATGACAAATTCTTTTAAATCATTAAATTTAAGAACATCCTGCGCTCCGACTGTAGGGAAACAACTGTCCACATTAAAACGTTTCAGGTGATGTTTTAAGTTTACTGCTCCCCTATAAAATGCAGCCTGTAGATGCAGCTGGTCGAAAAAGCTGTTAAACCTTGCCGTAAAGGGTGCACAACAGGAGGTAATATATCTTACAATCTGATACTCCAAAGCAGAGGTATTCTCCTGAATAGGAGTGTTTTTGTTTGCAGACACGGAATCCGGTGTCAGGGAATACATATAATTTTGCACCTTGCCGATGGTACTTTTGGGATCACGGTATTTCTTTACATCGGTAGACACTTCCTGTAACACAAAATCATCGAACTTCAAACCGCCGCTAATGCCACAGCCCAGAACAATCTTAGGCTTTTTCATGGTTTTACGGTCGCCCTGCTCCTCCGTATCATCCACATAGAAAGAGATGTTTTTCAAAATCGTGTTCATCTCTTCCTCCACCTCGTCGGAAAATTCCTCACAGATACGCTGATACAAATTCGTAAGTCCCTCTGAGCGAAACTTCTCATGATACTCTGTGAGAAGCTTCTTAATCTGACCCAAACCGGACACAAACAGACTGAGTACACGGATATCGGTCACCAGACCGGTAGCTGTATTGAGATTTCCCGCCTTTTCATTGGCACGGCGTCCCAGCTGGTCCCATCTGTGTAAAATAGTGCCTGCACATTCATACAAACGGACAATAAACTCCTCATTATCAATACAGTCCTGCAATACACTCTGGCGATAATAGATTTCTTCCTCTGTGGTGAGGGGCACAATCATGACCCTTTTCATAATATCATACAGATAAGGGTCTGCATCCGTAATAGTCTTTACTTCACCATTTTCCTTAACAACCCCCTTTGCAGCTGCAGAAAACAAGGTTTTCAGACCCAAATCCTGCACAATGCTCTGGTGGTCAAAATAATTCTCTACATTCACCCAATCCTTGTGGGCATATAATAAATATGTATTCATGACAACCTCTCCTTTAACTGCTCATATGTCAATCTGTACTTATTTACCTGATTGATGGCGCAGGCACTTTCGTCCGCAGCACTTCTCTCAATCTTAAAGCACTGGATACGGTTTTCATCAAGCGTCGCCCTAAGGCTTACAATACAGGGATGAGCCTCCGTAAGTTCCTTTAAGTGAGTTACATAAATTCCCTGACAATGCTGTGCGATAAAATGCTCAAGCACACTCTTTCCCATAATGCAGGCATCATAATTTGCCGCTGTGGTAAATAACTCATTGATAATGACAAAAGCGTTGTCAAAGTGAGCATCCATCATGGGTGCCAGACGCACAAGCTCTTCCTTCAGCTTTCCTCGTCCGGTCTCCACGCTCTCCTCCACGGAGAAATGCGTAAGAATATCGGTAAAGTGATGCACATTGGCAGACTGTGCCGGTACATCCAATCCCATCTTGGTAAAATAGATAAGCTGCCCCAAGCTTCTTGCAAAGGTAGTCTTACCACCCTGGTTAGGACCTGTAAGGACAAAGAATTTCTCATCTGCTCCATAATAAAAGCTGTTGCTGATAACCGGCTTTTTATCCCTGATACTCGCGCAGGCAAGCGCCAGATCATACAATCCGTTTGCCGTCATGTCCTTTGTTTCATCCACAGTAGGGGCTGTAAACTCATAACCGTATTCCTGCATCTTAAGGGAAAAACTTCTAAAGGATAAGTAATAACAGATTTCTGCTGAAAACTGTACCAGCACATCATCCGCATACTTCTCATATTTCTTGTAAAACTTCTCTGTATTTTTGAAAAACTCCTGATTTTTCTTTACAAATATCTGTAACAGTTCCTGCTCCAAATTGGTCAAATCAAGGGTGCTGGTAAAAGGAGTCTTAAGCTCATACGGATGCTTCGGAAAACACTTCTCCAAATAAGCTTCATAGCTGCCTTCCACATCACCTTCCGCTATGGCAATCTGACCATTTTCATAGGTCAGTGTAATACGATAAGCAAGAAGCTGTCTGCGCAACTCATCCATTGTGTTTTGCATTTGTACAAATTTGTCTGAAGCCAGATATTCCGTCAGGTATTCATAAAAAGTCTTCATACCATCGGAGCACAGTTCTGCTCTATCCAAGGCTTGCTTCAGCGCTGACAAACCGTCGCAGTAATATCCCACTTCCCACAGATGCCACACTGCCTTCTGAATCTTTATTTGAACACTTTCTCTTTTGCCTGCTGCTTCCTTTCTTGCGCGCATCTGCTCCACAAATGCAAGAAGAGCCTCATACATCCCTTCCTTCTTTATGTCCGCAAAAATATCCCTGCGATAATCTTCACTTTCTTTATCCGCAGGGAAATAGTAATAGTAGGAGGTCACATTCTCCCCCCAAATCAGATGAATCCTGTCGATTATCTGGTTCAAATTCAAATCCAGAAAATACGCAGGACGCACCATGTCTTTGTACTGACTTTTCTTCAAATCCAAAATACTTGTAAACACCTTGTAGCCCTCACCTTTTCCTTATATTCCAATATATTCAGTATATTCTTCATCCTTACTTATGTCAATTTACAAAACTTGCTTTTTGGGGTGTGGATTTGGCATGGATTGCTTTCCTTAAAATGGATTACACTATAGTAATAATGTTTTTAGAATTTTAGGGAGGGAAACCTATGATTGCATGGATTTTGTATTTGTATGGATTGATGCGTGGGAAGTAATTTTCAACCGACGGTTGTGAACTTCAACGTTTCCTCGGTTATCTCAAACTATCGTTTGTGATATAATAGGTTTACCGCAATAGGTTTAACTACAGTTTGGAGGTATTGAAATGGAACTAAGAATTGGAGAAAAAATAGCACAATACAGAAAAGCAAAGGGCTTTACACAGGAACAATTGGGAGAATTAGTGGGAGTTTCCGGACAGGCGGTATCCAAATGGGAGAACGGAGGGGTTCCCGACACTTACCTTCTTCCCGTGATTTCTAAAGTTCTAAATGTATCCATTGATGCTTTGTTTGATATTGAAAGAAATATTACAGATTATACACAGGATGAAATGCTGGATATGTTGTTTGAGTTCTGTTTACACAAATCTTCCTATAATAAGGATGATTTTGATATGTTTCCGTATTTATTTGAAATCATCTGGACACTGCAAAGTGCTTTTTTCGGTGTAGAAACCAGACAACCGCTCCGAGAAGTCATTGAGAAAAATTCCGGTAATCCACAGATCACGTCACAAATCATTAATGATAGAGGTACCACTTATTTGACATTGATTGAAAATTTCCCCTTCTTTTGTGCGGTTATGGATACTCCTCATATATCAACGAGACTTCTGTCTGAAGAAAAATTTAGTGAATTTTTCTCTCTCCTTGCCTCTGAGGATGGACTGAAAGCCATTCTCTTTACACAGCAATCAGAAAAGTCCGGTCAGTACACGGCTGAAACCATGGCGAAAAATATAGGAATCTCGGTTGAAAGCTTTCTGAAAATAGAGCCCTTACTTGTGAAATACGGACTGTTACACGAGGATAGTCTGAGCCTCGACGACAAAATTATTACAGTCTATCACAAATGGAGCAATCCCGAAATTCGTCCGCTTTTGATTATGGCGTATCAATTTATCAACGCAAGACAATGCTACTATAATTTCACATGTAATAGGACTAAGCCGTATTTCTAATAAAAGAACAAGTGTCCGGATTTTGGTGACTGTGGAATATAGAAAACTTGATGTTGTATGTACCGGTAAAAATGCTTCATCTTCCCAAAAAGCGGACGCGATATCATCACCCTTGCGTCAAAGTAAATGATATGATGAGCGATAGGAAAGAGATTACTTAGTCTTCACTCTTATGGTATTGATAATTCCCAGCATCTCCATCCGGATGCTGGGAATGAAATACAAATCCTGCTTTTTCGAATGCCTTTTGAGAAGGGATATTATTGGGATATATCACTGCGCTTGCATCCGTTATCATAACGCCGAGAATCTCTTCTGATTCTGCAAGCACTTCTGCAATAGCAGATGCCCCAAAGCCCTTTCCACGCATATCGGGTCTGACAATAAACTCTGATATCGTGAAAATGCCATCCCACAATGCAATTGTCATAATTCCTATGGGAATCATATCTGCAATGATTAGTTTTGCCCAAAAGTTCCTGCCAAGCTCTGTTTCCGGCTCGTTTGCCCAATATTGATAATAAGCATCAAATCCCTCATCACACCCGGTAAAACGCTTTGCTTCCTCATCTATCCAGGGTTCGACTATTTCCTTGTGTGCGGAGGTGTAATCAACCCAGTTATACCTCATCTTCATCACCTGTACCTATTCATTATAATTTATTAGTAGCCGTGCGAGGGGGGGACTTGAAGCAAATCTCCCCCCATAACCCTAGTAAATTCAATGGGTCTACACTTTGCCAAATACTACTTGTACTCATTTGTACTCAAATATATTCTCTTCGACAAACTGGAAGTGAACAAAATCGCTGCGCGATGGCCTGCCAAGGCTGTGGCGCAGCTTTTTACTATTT
>CALYZQ010000017.1 GCA_945609985.1 uncultured Lachnospiraceae bacterium
CAAAATTTTTTATTATTTTTCTCAAAACGTAAAGAAGCCATGTCTTTCGACATGACTCCTTTACGATTTTCTTATGAGGGGGGAGATAGTGAGTTCATCAACTATCTAAATACATCATAACTGTAAAATGTGTCCAAAGTGTGTCTGTTTTATAATTTAAATCTAAAAAAAGCTTTAAGAAATTGGGATTTACAACAAGTCAAGATAGGTGCTTAGCGGTATTTCAGCACTGCCTTTGGTAGTGGCATTTGCCGCAGAAAGAGCCACCGCCTTTTTCATAGCAAGTTCCGGCTCTTCGCCACTGATCTCACTCATACAAAAGGATGCCACTACACTGTCACCACAGCCCACCGTATTGACTGCCTTTACCTTCTTCGCGGGTTCATAGAGTACCCGACTTTCATCCACATAGAGAAGTCCTTCCTCCCCCAAGGAAACCACTACCTTATCAATGCCTTCCTTTACAAGTCTCTTAGCTTCCTCTATGATTGCCTCACGGCTAGGCAGTTTTTTCCCCACCAAATATTCCAATTCCTTTTTATTTGGCTTGATAATGGTGGGTTTTGCCAAAATCGCCTCTTTTAGGGGCTCTCCTGAGGTATCAAGAAGGGTTTTGATGCCAAGCTGTCTGCACTCCGCAATCAACTGCGCATAAATATCCTTGGGCACTCCCTTAGGGATACTTCCCGAAAATACCATAAGTTCACATTGCTCACAGGCATAGGTGAACTCCTTTCTGAAATTCGCAAGCTCCTTTTCTGAAATCTCAGGTCCCGGCTCCAAAAGCTCCGTCACATAGCCGTCTGTCCCAAGCAGGTTGGTATTGGTTCTGGTGTCGCCTTTGGTACGGGTAAAATGACACTCTGCCCCCAGCTTTGTCATAGTATCCTCTATCATTCTTCCGCTGTAGCCACCAAGGAAACCAAGGCATGCCACCTGCAGGTGAAACTGTCTAAGCACCTTTGCCACATTGACGCCCTTGCCGCCTGCCACGCTTTCTGCCTCTCTAATGCGGTTTACATCTCCCGTAATCACTCTGTCCACCACACAGGTTTTGTCCACTGCCGGATTTAATGTCACTGTCACTATCATAATCATTCTGCCGCCTTTATCTAATATTTCTTCCGTCTCATCCGTTATCAACAATAATACTGCATCAAGTACTGTAATTCCGTCTTGCCCCGATACACATTCAGCCCCAGCTGATATACCACGGAAACCCGGAAATCTCCTCGACCTGCATATAAAGCCTCTTCACTGTCTGCTCCGTATTTTTCACACAAAAACTTTCCGAAACGCTTCAAATCCCCAAAATAAACTAATTGCAGCGTCTGTCCTTCCGGTGTACGCACCCGAAATCTTGCAAAGCTTTTGTTTGCTCCCATTTTCACTCCCGAGAGGAACACAAGCTCTTTTTGAGCAAACAAGGGCTTGGGATTCCCCACGCCAAAGGGCTCCAAAAGCTCCAGCTGTCCCGCCAATCCCTCGTCAGCATAAGACAAGGGCATGGGCACATCAATATGTACCTTAGGGATAAAATCCTCCTCCGCAAGGGTACAGCTCTCATTTAATGCCTTGCGCAGAGGTTCTACATCCTCTTCCCTCATGGACAATCCTGCTGCCAGCTTGTGACCGCCATACTTGGTAAAGAAGTGCTTTACCTTTGTCATGGCTTCATACATATGATACGCCTCTATGGAACGTCCTGAGCCCTTCACACCCTCCTCCGAGCGTGTAAGTACAAACACCGGATGATTGTACTTCTCACGGATACGTCCCGCAATGATTCCCGCAAGGCTTTCATGCACATCGGGCAAATACACCACCATCACCTTATCCTGCTCCATGCCCTGCTCTTTGATAAAGCTTTCCGCTTCCTCCACACCCTGCAAAGTCAGGTTCTTTCGGCTGTCATTTAACTCCTTAAGCTCCCTTGCCGCACTCATGGCTTCCACCTTTGTCTTAGCAAGCAAAAGTTCCAGAGCACGCTTCGCCGTATCCAAACGTCCCGTAGCATTTAAACAGGGGCCCAGTACAAAACCAAGATGATAGGCTGACAGTCTCGCGGTATCAATACCGTTTACCTCCATCAGTGCCTGCAGACCTAGATTCCTTGTGTTTTTCAGGCGTTTTAGTCCCTCTTTTACCAGAATCCGGTTTTCATCCTTTAACTCCATTACGTCGCAGACTGTTGCAAATGCAGCAAACTCCAGAAGTTCATCCATGGCATCCTCAAGCACTTTATTACCCGTTTTTTCCTGCAACGCTAACATCAGCTTATATGCCACCACACCGCCACAGATATTTTTATAAGGGTATGAGCACTGCTCCTGCTTAGGGTCCACCACCGCAAGAGCAAGTGGCAAAATTTCTCTGCGAATGCCCTCTTCCTCAGTATAGGGCACTTCATGATGATCCGTGACAATCACCTGTATGCCAAGCTCTGTCGCCAGTGCAATCTGGGGCGCGGCAGCAATACCATTGTCACAGGTCACAATCATGCCGATACCATCCGCCTTTGCCTCCTCTATCAGACTGTCATTCAAGCCGTATCCGTCATGAATACGGTGAGGGATGGCAGTATCCACTCTTGCGCCCAGACACTTTAATCCCTTTGTCAATATATAGGAGGAGCAGATGCCGTCCACATCATAGTCTCCTATCACGCGGATAGCTGTCTGTGCATCCACAGCCCCGATAAGCGCATTCACCGCCTTGTCCATATCCTTTAAAAGCCACGGTGAATAACAATCCTCAAGGGTACCGTACAAAAACTTGCGAACCTGTTCTTCTTCCTCCAAATCCCGATTTCGTAAAATTCTGGCAAGCACCGGACTGATATGAAATTCCTCTGCCCATTTATCAAAATC
Source organism: uncultured Lachnospiraceae bacterium (assembly GCA_945609985.1). GTDB lineage: Bacteria > Bacillota > Clostridia > Lachnospirales > Lachnospiraceae > Acetatifactor. The sequence continues at coordinate 2,871 of CALYZQ010000017.1, forward strand.
TGCCTTCTTGGCAGCCACAAACCATTTTTCCATAATGTAATCCCCTATGCAAATCTCTCTCTGATGATCGGTCGGCAAATGACCATTCCTACGAGCATGATGGTCGCTTGCCTCGTCGCCATCACAAAAAACACTTCCGAATGATATTGTATCATTCCGGAAGTGTTTTCGTAAAGTAAAAGTCGGTCGGTTATCTGACTTCTGCCAAGGCTGCCCGATACAACTGTGCGGCTGACATGGCTACATCACTGTTCATTCTTTCATAAAGTTCCACATATTTCTGCTCTTTCTTAAAAAGCCTGAACGTATCCCCCAATATTTTCTTCAAATAATATTCTGCAAGTCCTTCTGTTAAAGGCCAGGTATCAAAATCCTGAAACGCCTCCTCTTCTTCCAAGGCTCCAAACAGCAGATAAATGATAAATTCATGTCCGATAAAATATAATGCAGATTCATAATCTCTATCTATCCCAAAAACATCCTGTTCCTTAGATATGTCAATAGCCTCCGCTCCGCCTGCCACTGAAGATACCAATGTCGCCGTAAAAAATGGACTTTTCAATCTGCAGCCGACAAGTGCTTCTGCTTTTTCGGTAAATCCTGTTTCTTCAAAACGTTCAAGCATCCCCGGGATGTACTGCTCTATTCTTTCCTTTTCCCGTTCCCATACATTTTCCATGTAGTGGTCATAATATTTTACCATTACCAAGGCAATCTCTATAATATCCCGGGTATATGGAATATAACCTTCATATATTCCCTCAATCTGACGTCCCTCTAAAAGCTGATTTCCAATTTCTAAGAGTTCCTGATAATATTCCTTTGCAGACACCTTTGCACAAGCCGGTTCACCAACCAAGAGTCCGTACAACTCACCGCAATGTTCTCCTCCACAGACGGTTATTAAGTCCTCTCTACTCTTTAGGCAATCCAAATCCTCTTTAGCATACAAGCTGCGATAGCGCTTTCCATATTCATTGTCATAGCCGCACTGTGCAACCGACAGCATATGAAATACATAATTGGTATCCTTATTTGCTGTAAATCTTATTTTATTCATTACACAAACCTCCTCCGTCAGTGTTCCATTTACTTGTTCGCAATGATAATGGTAGACAATGCTTTCTTCTGCTCATCTGCCACTGGCTTAAGCTTTCCGTTTGCAACAAGCTCCTTCATGCAATGCAGGATAAACCAACCATCCGCATGGTAGATATACTGCAAACCAAATTTTTGCATATTCAGAAGATGTTTAGGCGTTTTTTCCATGATTGCCTTCACATAGGGTGCCTTCCACGCTTCAAATTCTTTCTGATATTTCTCCTTAATGGCACTTCCAAGGGAAAGTAAACGGTTCCCTATTTCCTTATTCTTAATGAATACCGGTTGTAAATAGGCACTGGCGCCTGCTTCTCCATCGTAGCGTCTCTTTAAAATACCCATCCCCTTCAAATAGCTGATTTCCTCCGGAGAAAGCTGCTTTTCCTTCCCCGAAGAAAGCAGGGATAAAATTCTTCCTGCATGTATCTCATAATGGTCATCCACTCTTCTTTCTGACCACTCGGAATCAATCTGCCACAGTGTAAAATCCTCATTGGCATTCCAGCAGGGACCACACCAGTTTTTCATGGACTGCGCATACATAGGGGCACTCACCTCAGTATTTCTGACAGTTGCATAGCAGATATTCTGTCCTCCGTCAGGCCTGATGGTACTTGCCTGCTCGAAGCTGATAGTATGCTCCATCAGATGCTCGCCACTCTGTGCCGCAATATAGGGAATCAATGCCCAGAGAATATAATTCTTGTCCTCTTCTGACTGACACATTTCTTCTCCCTGCCACTCAAAGACATTTTCTTTGATTAATGTATCATACAATTCATTGGCAAACAGCTTTGCCGCCTTCTGATACATCTCATCATGGAGACGCACCGTCTCCTCATCATCCTCGCTCAAAAGAATATTGCATAGATACTTGTCCTGCTTCTTTGTAAGGAAGCCATATTCCTCCAAATACTCTGCCTCACTCTCCACATATACGGGCGATACTCCTAGAATATCGGCAATTTCATTGATTGTCTTTGCTTCTTTCCATGTCACATATGCAATATTCTGTGACAATGCACTTCTGAAAAAATTGCCGTTCTCTCCCTTGGTTCCACAGCTACCGTTTGTACCGCAAATACTAAATGTTATAGGGTTAAATTTTAATTCTTCATAATTTCTCATAATTTCCATGCCTCTCATTAAGTCTTTTTTTGCCTCAAACAGATGCCATTTCACGGTGCCGACAGGGATTTCCAACTCTTTTGCAATTTCCTCCTGCTTTTTGCCCTCATAATAATAGGCAATTACAATCTGTCTTTGCAGCTTGGAAAGATATGCAATCTCCTTATGCAGACGCTTCTTATCCTCTTTAGCCAAAATATCTTGCAACACATTGGTGTCACTTGCCAAAGTATCCGCAAGCTCCTCCACAGGATTTCCAAACACACCCTTTGCATTATCCCTGTAATAATTACTCAAGGTATTATGCGCCACTGTCCAGATGAATTTGTCCATAGACTCTATATCATCTCGAACCGACAGTGCTTTGAAAACTTTTAGCACAATTTCCTGTGCCAAATCCTCCGCATCCTGCAAACTCGCACAACGCTTCAGGGCAAATCCGTATATAGGTTTTGCATATGCTGTTATCACCTGTTCTACCTGTTCTTTGTTCATCTGTTTTGTCTCCTTGAAAGCTTTCATAAGTATAGACACGAAAGTTTAAAAAAGGTTGGGAAACTTATTGAAATTTTTATTTATATTTGAAGGTTACGGCTGTGAGTGCCCAATATTCACAAAAACGCCATGCAGACAGTTCTCGAAAGTGACCTGCCCACATAGCGCCTCAATTAATCTTATTAATCCTCTTTTACTTTAGGCGGGAACTTCTGGCGAAGCACATACCACAAACCACCTGTAATACATACGGATGAATATGCACCACAAACGATACCTACCATCAAAGGCAGTGCAAAGTCACGTATACTGGTTACACCGAGTATATACAGAGCTGCTACCATAACAAAGGTTGTCAGGGAAGTAAAGATACTTCTGGACAGGGTCTGTGTAATACTCTTGTTTACCACATCCTTCAAATCATCTCTTCTGGTCATCTCAGCCATATTCTCACGAACACGGTCAAAGATAACGATGGTCGCATTGATGGAATAACCTACAATGGTCAGCATACATGCAATAAAGGTATTACCCACAGATACTCTCGCCACCGCGTAGAACGTAAGCACCACAAGCACATCATGCATAAGTGCCACAATACTACTGATACCAAAACGGATATCACTGAAACGGATGCGGATATAAATAAGCATACATACAATGGCAATTACCACTGCGAGGATGGTATCAGATTTCATCTCTCCGCTGATAGTGGAACTGATAGTCTCAGTAGTAATCAGAGACTTATCTACCTTAAATTCATCCACAAACATCTGCTCCAAAGCAGTTCTTTTCTCCACATTCAGTGCATTGGTCTTAAAGATAACCTCATTGCTGTCCTGAACGGTCTGAATCTGTACAGCACTTCCGGTTGCCTTCTCAATCAAAGGAACCACTTCACTGTTTACCTGCTCTAAGCTCTTTTTCTCATTAAAGGTAACTGTAGTTGCAGTACCTCCCTTAAACTCCAGGCTGAAATTCAATGCATCGCCGGAGCTTACCTTGTGTATACCCATAGCAATAAAACCTGCAACCACAAGAGCTATGGACACACCAAAGAACACACCCTTTTTGGAAAGGAAGTTGATGGGCTTTCTCTCCTTGCCAACACCGTACCATTTTGCATCCTGAATACCAATAGCATAAAGAGCTTCCATAATCCATCTTGTGATTACCAGTGAGGTAAACATGGAAAGAACAATACCAAGTGCCAGCGTCTGCGCAAAGCCCTTGATGGTACCGGGTCCTAAGATAAGCAATACGCCCGCTGCAATAAGGGTAGTGATATTACCGTCCACAATCGCAGACAATGCCTTGTCAAAACCGATCTTCATGGCGCTCTTTACAGTCTTGCCTGTAGCAAGCTCCTCACGGATACGTGCAAAGATAATAACGTTGGCATCTACCGCCATACCGATGGAAAGGATAATACCTGCCACACCGGAAAGGGTCAGTGTCATCTCAAAGCCGTTTAACATGGCAACAATCAATGCCACATATAAGCTAAGACCAAGTGCAGATGCCACACCGGCTATATAGTAAATAGCAATCATCAAAATAACAACGATAATGAATCCGATAAGACCTGCCTTTAAACTGGTACTTATCGCTTCCACACCAAGCTGTGCACCTACCACCTTGGAATGTAACTCCTCAAGCTGCAGTTTCAGACCACCGATACGGATGGTGGAAGCCAGGTTCTCTGCCTCCTCATAGGAATCCATGGGGGAAATCTGAGCTTGTCCGTCCGTAAACACGCCGGATACATTAGGTACACTTACAAACTCACCATCATAGTAAATGGCAAGTGTCTCTCCCTTGGAGTAAGCATTTCTGGTTGCCTCCGCAAACTTGTCACGACCTTCATCCGTCATAACCAAATCTACCGCAAAGATGGAATTCTGTCTGCTGTCCTGAGTTGTGCCTGCACGTGCCTCCTTGACATCGGTACCTACAAGCACCACGGAACCGTCCGCAAGCAACTCGTCCAGAGACTTATTCAACATCCAGCCATTCTGTGTATAAGTATAATTGGCAGCACCGTTTTTATCCGTTTCCGCAATAAAATACAACGCACCGGGCTTACCAAGCTCCTGCAAAATGGCATTGGCATCCTTTACACCTGGAATTTCAATATTGATTCTGTCGGAGCCCTCCTGGTATACAATTGCCTCCGTGCTGTAACCTTCCACACGCTTCTGAAGCTTTGCAATGGTATCCTTCATGTCGGTAGCATCAGGCTCTTCCTCACCTACTACCTGATAGGTAATGCTGACACCGCCAGCAAGGTCAAGACCGAGCTTAATATCGGAAGCACTTCCTTTTCCATTTACATCCACACCAAACAGGTCGATGTAGGTGATACCCGCCAACAAAAGAATCGTACAAAGCAAAATTACAATCGCTTTACTCTTTTTCATTCCTTCATCCTTCTTTCTTTATTCTTCAGCCATGGCTGCCTTCATCATAATCGCGCATTCTATACGCTTTTTCTGTAGCTCACAACCGATATCATAAGCATCATTAATATTACCATGGAAATTGTAAGCATTTGCCGCACAACCGCCACTACAGTAGAATTTGGCAAAACACTTTTTACACTTATCTTTTGCATAGACATTGCAGCATTTGAACTCATCCCGGATATCATCTCTTGTAACACCCTCGTCCACATTGCCAAGCAAAAACTTCTCATTTCCCACAAACTGATGACAGGGATATAAGTCTCCCCAGGGAGTCACTGCCAGATACTCTGTACCGGAGCCACAGCCTGACAGACGCTTTGCTACGCAGGGGCCACCCTCTAAATCTATCATAAAGTGGAAGAAATTAAATGCCTTACCTTCCTTGCGACGCTTTAACATCTCAACTGCCAACCTGTCGTACTCTTCCATCAGCTTGGGCAAATCTGCCTCTGTAATGGCATAAGAATCTGTGGGCTGTGCTACAACGGGTTCTACGGAAATCTGCTTGAAGCCCAAATCTGCCAGATGCAGCACATCCTCTGAAAAATCAAGATTGTTATGTGTGAAGGTACCTCTCACATAGTAATTCATCTGGTCGCGGCTCTCCGCCACCTTCTGAAACTTAGGTACAATCATATCATAGCTTCCCTGCCCGCCTCTGAAGGGACGCATCATGTCATGTATTTCCTTACGACCGTCAATACTCAGTACGATATTTGACATTTCTCTGTTGGCGAACTCTAAAATCTCATCATTTAAAAGCACACCGTTTGTCGTCAGAGTAAAGCGGAACTTCTTATTATTGGGCTCCTCCAAGCTTCTGCCATACTCTACCAGCTGTTTTACCACATCCCAGTTCATCAACGGCTCACCACCGAAGAAATCCACCTCTAAATTGATGCGGTTACCGGAATTGGCTACCAGAAAATCCAATGCCTTTTTACCAACCTCGAAGCTCATCAGCGCACGTCTGCCGTGATATTCCCCCTCACCGGCAAAGCAATACTGACAGGCGAGATTGCAGTCATGGGCAATATGAAGACAAAGCGCCTTTACAACCGTCTGTCTCTTCTTAAAATCAAACACGTAGCTCTCATAAATGTCCGGAGCAAACAGCTGACCTTCCTTCTCAAGAGCCAGAACCTCATCCACAGCCTCGCAGATTTCATCCTCAGGATAAGGAATATTTGCCAGATTCAGCACAGCTGCCTTAATAGTGTCAGCATCCTTAATTCCTTCATTCACCAGTGGCTCTACCAATGGAATCATGTCATAGACAATCTCATCCACCACATGGATGGAACCGCTGTTTACATCCATGACGATATTATAACCGTTGTTTTTATATTGGTGTATCACAGTATTTTTCCTTTCATCACGAAATAAGCAGCGACCTGAATCGCTGCTTACGTTAGTCTTTTCTTCTCTTTGACGATTATTTAATCTTTTCGCAGCTCTGGTTACCTACTGTACAAGAAGTCTTGCAAGCAGACTGGCAAGAGGTCTGGCACTCGCCACAGCCACCCTTCTTTACGGATTCCTTTAAATCTCTGGTTGTCAAAGTCTTAATATGCTTCATTTCTAAAATAGCCTCCTTAATATCTTACAAGTCAACAGACTAATAAACTTTTTGTAGTATATCATAAAATTGTCATTTGTAAAAGGGTTTTTCTAAAAAAGATGAAAAATTTTGGCGTAAATTATCCTTCAGCTGAACATTCCTCCCAGCATTCCCCCTCCTGCGCACAAAAAAAACGTGGTGGCAAAGTCATTTCCTGAAAGTCCCATGGTCCTGTTTAATGCCAGGGAAATCACTGCCAGCACAAGGAAATACGCTCCCCCCATCATAAGTCCCCACAAAAATTGCCTGCTCTTCATCTTTTTGCCCGTCAGAAAGCCCGCAAAGAAAGTTGCCAGCACATAGATAACTATAATCGCTATTGCCACTGTACTCTCGCCCCAGTTCAGTTTATATAAAAGGAACGACAACAAAAACAACAAAAGGGTTGTCAATATGTAGGAAAACAAAAGACATTTAAGGAAAAACAACGGCGAAATTTTAACTTTATTCATTCTTCCTCCCGCAAAAATAAATTTTCTATTAAAATACTATGCAACCCTTCATAAAAACTTGACAACGGCTTTATAATTATTGTATAGTTCAATATATTAATAAAAAAGGAGTGATTTTATTTTGGATACCCCTGGTGTCATACAACTTGTAGTTCTTTTATTTCTGGTTCTATTGTCCGGCTTCTTTTCTTCCGCCGAGACCGCACTTACAACGGTGAACCGTGTGAGGATGCGTGCACTTGAGGAGGAAGGTAACAAACGGGCAGCTAAAGTCAACAAAATTCTGGACAATTACGGCAAAATGCTTAGTACCATCTTAATTGGTAATAACATTGTCAATCTGTCAGCTTCCGCACTTGCCACAACTTTAGCCATGCGCATCCATCTTACAGTCGGTATTGCAACCGGTATTTTAACTGTTGTCATTTTATTGTACGGTGAAATTATACCCAAAACATGGGCTATGTACTGCTCTGAAAAGCTTTCTTTATTATACAGCAGCATAATATATGTCCTGATGTGGCTGTTAACACCGTTGATTTTTATCATTGATAAGCTGGCAAAGCTCTTTTTGAAGCTGCTTGGCATCGATTCCAACAAAAAAACAAACACCATGACCGAAACGGAACTGAAAACCTATGTTGATGTAAGTCACGAGGACGGTGTCATTGAATCGGAGGAGCGCGAAATGATTTACAACGTGTTTGATTTCTCCGATGCATTGGCAAAGGATATCATGATTCCCCGCATCAACATGGTTACGGTAAATGTAAATGCTTCTTATGAAAAAGTCATGAACATCTTCCGTGATTCCATGTACACCCGTCTTCCCGTATACGAAGATGACAAGGACAATATTATCGGTCTGATTAACATAAAAGACTTTATACTCACACAGGATGCGGAACACTTCAGTGTACGTGATATCCTAAGAGACGGCCATTATACATACGAGTACAAGAAGATTGCGGATTTGATGTATGAAATCCGCGAAAAGACCACCAGCGTTACCTTTGTACTAAACGAGTACGGCGCTACTGTGGGTATGATTACACTGGAAGATTTGCTGGAAGAAATCGTAGGTGAAATCCGCGATGAATATGATGCTGATGAGGCTGAATACATCAAAGAAGTGGGCGAACGCACCTACCTTGTGGAAGCAAGCATGAAGCTCGACGATATCAATGATGCACTGGATACCGATTTGGATAGTGAAGACTATGACTCCATCGGCGGCATCATCATTGAAAACTTGGACCGTCTTCCCGAAGATAACGAAGAGGTTACCTTAGAAAACGGTATCCGACTTCAGGTACAGGGCATCGACCAGAACCGTATTACCAAGGTATTAATGACCCTTCCCGAACCCATTACAGAGGAAACTGACGAAGCTGACAAAAGCGACAGCTCCGATTCCTCCGAGAACTAAATCAATCTGCTACATCTCGCGCCTGCGGCATTTGCGCCGTAGGCGCGTTTTGCGTAGTGGGGGCGGAGCAGGTGGGGAGAGGTATTTTTGTTCGTTTTGGAGGATGGCTGTATTTTCAAGCATTGCGCTAAAACACATTAGGGAAAATCGCTCACGGATGAGCGATTTAGGCGCGCTTGCGCATGGATGCGTCGTGCACGCCGCCCCGGAAGTGACGAATGATTATCCGCAATGCTTAGAAAATACCCATCCGGAAATCCGAATCACAAAATACCTCTCTCCGCCTGCTCCGCCCCCACTACGTGAAAAGGTCCACGGCACAAATGCCGCGGACCTTAACTTTTACTCTTTATGCCTCGTAGCTAAAGCTCTCGAAGCATGCATATTTATCGCTCTTCTCACCATTTGCGGAAGCGTACATACCAACGGTACATCCTACGAAACCGCCTGCTACTTCAGTAGACAGATTTGCTACAGAAGTTTCACCGATTACATTACCCTCAGCAAGAACCTTTGCGCTTAAGCCCTCTACCTTAATGGAAAGACTGATATTCTTATCTGCTACAGGTGCACTGCCAAGAACAGTGTCTACACCCTTCTCACACAGAATTGCCTTTACGGTGTCCGCATTTGCTTCCACACGTACGTTGAAATAATTGTTCTGCATCAAAACCATACCTGCAACTTCGCTTCCTGTCAGCTCTGCTACATTTACCTTGGTATTTGCACAGAAGGTGTGATGCTGCTGTCTGATGGTTACAAAGGAAGGACTTGCAACATCTTTGATAGTCTCCTCTGCAAGCTTAAGCTCCAAGCCCTTATCAGTCAGCTTATACATATCCTCCTTAGGATTGCGAAGCAGTAAGAACTCAGGTCCCAGTTTCTCCATACCTGCAAACTTGTAGCTTCCGGTCTGCTCATAGGTAGGCTTCCACTCAGGCAGGTTAATCTCCACTTCATCGGTAAGCATACCGACACCGGGATTTACTACCGGCCAGCCATCCTCCCAGGTTACCTTTGCAAGGAAGGTCTCACGTCCCATGGTGGTAAATCTCTCAAGAGGTCTTACAGCCAGCATTACCATGTACCACTCGCCTGCGGGAGTCTCAAACAAATCTGCATGACCAACATACTTAATGGGATAATCATTACCCAGATGTCTGTGAGTAATAATAGGGTTCTTGGGGAAGTTCTCATAAGGTCCCCAGATATTCTTGCTTCGGCAAACTGCCTCACAGTGATCAGGACCGGTACCACCCTCTGCATGCATGATGTAGTAGTATTCACCAATATGGTAAAGGTGAGGACCCTCGGGCCAGATTACGTTACGCATGGAACCGTTCCATACATCCTTCTTCTCGCCAACCAGCTTCATCTGCTTAATATCAAGCTCCTGAATCCAGATAAACCAGTCTCCGTTGTACTTTACTCCGTCAGGATTGGGATGGGTACCGATGTAGTAGCACTTGCCATCCTCATCAAAGAACAGACTGGGGTCAATACCGTCAGCACCCTCTATGTAATAAGGCTCGGACCAGGGACCTGCAGGATCGGTAGCAGTTACGATAAAGTTACCGCCGTGGGATACGTTGGTACAAATCACATAGAATGTTCCGTCATAGTAACGGATAGTGGGTGCAAACAGACCCTGAGAGTGCTGTGCTCTTTCAAGAGGCAGCTGTGACTCTCTGTCAAGTACATTGCCAATCTGCTCCCAATGTGCTAAGTCCTTACTGTGTAACACGGGAAGACCGGGGAAGTATGCAAAAGTAGAGCATACCAAATAGTAATCATCTCCTACCGCACATGCTGTAGGATCGGGATAAAATCCCGGCATAATAGGGTTCTTTGCGAATACGCTCATTGAAAAATCCTCTCTTTCATAATATATTTGTCTACTTATTCCTTGTAGAAGCTCTCTAAAGGTCCCAGATAGGAATCCTTGAGTTTCATCTCCTTGGGATAAAGCAGAATCCTTTCAAGTACCATACCTGCTTCCATTGCCTTTACGGTCAGTTCCTGTACACCCTCTGTAAAATGAAACTCCGTCGCAGTCTTGCGGATTTGCTCCAAAGCCCCCTGGCACCACTGCCAGTCACTGTTTTCACCACCGCGGTAATTTGCACTTAATATTTCAAGGGTTTTGGTTTCTGTACCCGCAGAAATCTCAGCCTGCAAAGGACGTCTGCTCTGTAAAGAGTTGGTGGGGGTTGTCCAAACCTCAACTCTATAATCCCCCTCTTTCGGAATCACAAAGGAATAGGTAATGGCAGGCTTCTCATCCGCCTTGTCGAAGTCAGAGGTGGACGGAAATACCTTCATACCGTTACCGCTTCTGCCGTAATCCTTAAGAAGCTCAAAAGAACCGTCAGCCACAGCTTCTTTCTTAGCATAATGATTTGCTTCCATGGTAATCACACCATCTGTATCCAGGAAGGTCATTGCGGGAAGTGCATCCGTATCATTCTTCTTTGCCTTAATTTCTACAGCCACACGTGTATCACCATCGCTAATCATCAGCTTGACAGTCTCTTCTTCAAAGGTAAGCTTATCTCTGTCACAGGTGATTTCAATTCGGCAAAGGTCTTCTATCTCGCCCTTCATGGAGGACAAGCTAAGCCATGCCGGCAATTCACCTTCTGCTGTTATTTCATACTTCAAACTACCCACACCATCATTACTGATTTCCAGTGCAACCTCGTTTACACCCTCGGAAAGGAAGTCATGCACCCGGATACATCTGGGCGGTCCGTACACCTTAACATACAGCATAGGCTCATCTGCTCTGGACACACTCATGCGTGCTTCCGTTACCGGCTCTACATACATTCTTACAGGGTATTTCCAGCCATCGTCATTCCATGAGGTAAAGCCCACATGCTTTTCAAGCTCCATGCCTTTCCACTTACCGTCTCTAAAGGCTCCGAATTCCTCAGAAAGGCGTCTGTCCTCTTTGATGCATTCTGCCATAAGTTCGCCGTACTTGTTGGCAATCTTTCTACCCTGTCCTGCATAGAATGCATTCTTGCCCGCATACAAGTGCATGCGAACCAGATTCACACTAATCTTTGCGGGATAATAAAGCATACTGTAATATGCCTGCTTTGTCACGTCGTCAAGAGCCGCGTACACCTCTTCATTGAGCTTTTCAATGCTGTCAGCCAGGGCAAGCATTCTGTCGGTCTCGTTAAAATGACAGGGATGGTAAACACCTGCACGAAGTGTCTCCGGTCTGCGTGTCGCATTCATGTTTACAAAATCGATATACACCCTAGCCATCTTCTCACGAAGGGCAGGCTCTGCACCCGGGAAGGTCTTATCCACCCACTGTGCCAGATATGTTTTCCAGCTGTTGGGGGCACTGCTTCCCCAAGTATCAAAATCATAAGCCAAGGTCAGGAAATAATTGAGTGCAACCTCGTTACCCTTCAAATCGCCCACATTTACAATCCAAACATCCTTAATACCGTAATCATAAGCCATTGTCATCTGCTCCCAGGTAAGAGCAAAGGGTGAGGAGGGCATCCACTCATAGGAAACCGGTCCACCGTGGTAATCAAAATGATAATACATACCAAAGCCGCCTTTATGGGAACGCATTTCCTCGGTAGGCAGGGTTCTCATGTGACCGAAATTATCCTCACAGAGCATGAGAATCACATTGTCAAGCTCATCCCACTCCTTTAAGCCCTCTGTATTCTCATCACCGTAGAAATATGCCTCAACCTCTTTATAAAGAGCAAGGAGCTGGGGAACACTGTCCACATCCTCATTTACATGCTCCTTAATCAGCTGACGCTGCTTGGTAATAATATCCTTCAACAAATCAATATTATCCTTTAAGGTTGCATCCGGTCCCAGCATGGAGCTGTCACGCTCGCCTCTCATACCGATGGTAATCAGGTGCTTATATTTACCGCTTCTCTTTAAAGCATCCGCCCAATATCTGGACAAGCCTTCGCTGTTGGTATAATAATTCCACTCGTTACCGTAAGGAGAATCCTCTCCTCTCACCTTGTCCCACTCTTCGCTGGCGCGCAGACAGGGTTCATGATGGGAATAAGCGATAGTAATACCGTACATATCCGCCAATTCTTCATTGAGACTTCCCGGTCCGTCCAGAGGGAAGGAGGAAGTCCACATTGCAGGCCACATATAATTTCCCTTCATGCGGAGCAGGAATTCAAACACATGGTCATACATTTCAGCAGTAAATCCGCCATAGTGTGAAAAGGTCCAATTACCAAAGCAGGGCCATTCATCATTGATAAAGAAGCCTCTGTATTTTACGCTGGGTTCCTTGGAAACTTTCTCAATATCCTCTTCAAGCACCAAAGTATCCTGATGCAGGGGCTCTGCATCTCCGAAATCACACATTGCAGACACGCCGATATACTCTGAAAGTGCAAACATACCGTAGATGGTACCAAGCTTGTCGCTTCCCACAATCACAAGGGCATAATCCACACCTGCAAAAGGTTCCTCTACGAGAAACAATCCAAATACTTCGCGCTTCCCTGTAATATCTGTGCAATTGATTTTACCGGACTTTACCAACTCGTCGGCAAGTACGCTCTGTCCGAGAGTGGCACAAAATACCACCTGTGTATCCTGTATGGCATCCACAGAAGCCACAATTTCAGGCAGTACACCGTTTACTTTCTCAACATCCTTTGCTACCTTTGCAACAATTCTCTTAACGCCTTCGTAGGCGCTATCTTCTACCAAAAACGGCAATGCCTTGCCATTTCCGGCTAACGTCATTGTCTTTTTCATATTATTCTCCATCCTGTTTCACATCTATTCCACAAAGCCAAAGCCTAATATGGTAACCTTCTTGTCTTCATCCCCGGGAAGTACGGACACTTCGATTAAATGCTCCTTACTCTCCTCTTCGGTGAACAATATGTAGGGACTGCAATGGGTCCAGCCCACTGCTCTGGGGTCAAAGGTAAGTTTTTCTTCGCCGTCCACACGCACACTAACCTTACCGGAATGAATGTCACCGGAATCCTTACCCACGAACAAAAGTGCCTTACAGTTAATCTTCATGCGGAAAGGCTCTGAACCGGATACATGCTGCCAGTTGTAAGGAAACTCAGGCGTCTGAGAGAAATCGGCATCCATCTCCACGCCCTGCAATTCTTTATCGTTTTCGCAGAAGCTGCCTTCCTCAATCCAAAGAATCTTATCTGCATTGGTGTGCTTGTCAAGAAGACGTACATTGGTGAAATCAATACCAAACACGGGATCTCTGTCCTCCCATGTATACACTTCGTCAAACTCCTGCTTATCGACCTCTTTCATCAGATGTACAAGACCGTCCGCCATAATCATATGTCCCATGTTGGTGGGATGGAAGGTATCATAGAAGAACTGACTCTTATTGAGCACTCGTCCCTCGCCATTTTTTAAGTAGAACTGAGGCACTACCGCATCCTTTGCACTGACCATAGGAAGGTCGTAACGCTCACCTACGGGAGCAAGTCTGTCCTGTAAATTCCAATCATTAACGAATACGCAGAACAACAGCATTACTGCTGTATCCTCAGAAAGCGCAAGTGCCTTTCTCACCAGACACTCATAGCAACGACCGTTGGTCTCGTCTCCTGCATCGTTTACCGCAAATTCAATTACCACCAGGTCAGGCATTACAGCACCTTCCCTGAGTACGTCTCTCTCAAAACGGATCATTCCAAGCTCGGAAGGCGTGCCGCCCACACCTGCCTTAATCAGATGTACATTGTCTCCGCAGCCGAAGGCTTCCTTGAATTTCTCCCAAGTCTGATATGCATAGCTCTTGGTATTGATGGGGATTGCTCCGGCACCCTGAGTGATGGAACCGCCGATAAAGGCAATTGTCACATCCTCACCGCGCTTTGCTTTCTCAATCACTCTCTTCAAACGGTAATTGTTACCGGTCTGTACTAAAGAGCGCTTTATCATCTCCTGATAATCTGCGGAAGCAGTATCTACCTTGTTGTACTCCTCCTGTTCGGGAGCAGTATATCCCTCTCGCAGATAAAATCTGATATCTACCGTAGCAAGCTGTCCTGCCTCCTTGAATTCAAAGCGGAACTGTCCGGGATTTGCATCATCCTCAGACCATGTAAAATCATCCAGCCAGATTATCTGTTCCATGCCATCAGGCTTACAGGGTACCTTTATGGTAGTTCCGGAATTGTTGGGGTCCGTCTTTCCATACATTTGGAAGACAAAATCCACGTCCTTGTCCCTATCATCTGACTCTACCGTGACACCGATACCTGCCACCATATTCATAAAGCCTTCTGCTTTGGTCAGATTATCAAGCATTTTTTCATCTTCTACATTACCAATCATTCTGGCAAAGGTAATCAGACGTCCTCCATCCAGATAAATAAACTGTACGCCTCTGCCGTCATGGGTAGGATTTCCTGCCACACCCTTTTGTCTGCATACATAAAAGCTGCTTCCTTTGGCTGTGGGGTCCTTTGGCGCTTTCGGTCCTGTCATGCTGCTTTCCTCCTAAAACTCATTCTATTACCACATACGATAATTGCCGCTGAGTGCCAAAAATGCAAACATATACAGGCAGTTATCATAATATCTTCTGTTACCCTTACGCATAGGCTCATTCCAGAATCTCTCCACCCATTCTGCTGCCAATGCCTTGGTTGCATCTTCGTTATCCAGCGTAAGCGGTCCTTCTACTGCAAGGGAAGCCTGTGCCGTAGTTGCCAAAATACCGATGGGATGCAATGCCTCTTTATCAATGGGAGTACCATCCACCTCAAAAATACGGTAGGGATTCTCCTTGTGTGTCACACCCAGGCAATACTGCAGACGCTCTGCTGCCACTCTCTGTCCTGCATCTTCTCCGCACCACTCATAGTCAAGACCAATGTTTGCAGCGGTACGATACGCATCACTGTAAAACCAATCATGACGGTCTCCGGCCCATGGAAGCGGTCTGCTCATGGGAGAACCGTCGAACTCTCCGTACTCGGGATTCATACCGGACACGGGGTGACATGCCTTTGCAAGATAATCACGGCTGGCTTTAACAGCCTCTGCAAAAAACGCTCTGTCTTCCTCATATGCCCACTGTGCAAACAACTCATAAAAATGAGGCAGATGATAGGATGCATCTGTAAAATCACTGCCGGGAACAAATAAAATCTGCTTGTTATCATGGTTCCACATAGGTGCACCTTCTCTTCCATTCTCACCCTTATGGATACATGCCTTCAAAATCTCCTTTGCCTGCTCAGAGTAATTGAAGATACCTTCACCATCTCCCCATCTGTGGGAAGCAAAGAAAAGAGCCATTGCAAAGAATTCCTCACCGTCAGGCGCGGGACCGTATGCATTCTTCTCTCCGGTCACCTGACAGGACCATGCAAAATAGCCTTCGTTGCGACCCTGGTCCATATACATGTATGTCTTTGCCCACTTCCAGAGACGGTCAAACTCCTCCTTCATGTCAAGCTGCACACACATCATCATACCATATGACATACCTTCTGTTCTCGCATCGTGATTGCCGGTATCCTCTATGTAAGCCATGTCATTTCCCACCGGGAAATATACCTTGTCTTTGCCATAGAAAAACTCATTTACCACTTCTCTTAGTCTGTCGTTAATCTCCTGCTCGCTTTTGCCGATTTCTGCAAAAACATTACGGTAATTCTGCTTTTTCATATTCTTCCTCCAATGTTAAAATTTGTAATTACTACCCACAATAATTATATCTTAATTGTCGGAAAATTGCTTCTTAAATTATGCTGTTTACTTATCATTTATTGCTGTAAATTGTAACAAAAAGGACTGCCCGACGGCAGTACTGCACTCTTATTCCATCGAAAAAATCACCCTTATGGTCGTCCCTTGCCCTTCCTTGCTGGTAAGCTCCATTCTGGCTTCATGTTTGGCCACAATATGCTTTACAATGGCAAGTCCGAGGCCTGTGCCGCCGGTGGATTTGGAGCGGCTTTTATCCACTCTGTAAAAGCGTTCAAAAATTCTGGTCTGGTGCTCTACAGGGATGCCGATTCCGGTATCCGCCACCTCAAGCACGGTAGCTCCTGCTTCGGAAAACACCTTCACATGTACTGAGCCGTCCTTATTGTTATACCGGATGGCATTGTCACAGAGGTTATACAAAAGCTCCTCCATCATCTGTCTTCCGCCCAATATGTAGCAGTCCCTTCCGGAAAGCGTCAGAGATACCTGGTGCTTCTTAGCGTTAAACTTTAGCATCTCCACACAATTTTGTGCAAGCTCGTACAGATTAAGCCTCTCAAACAGCACTTCCTCCGTATTACCGTCAAGCTCAGAGAGGCGTATGGTATCATTTATCAATATCAATAATCTGTTAGCACTGCTGTGGATACCGTTGGCAAAACGTACCACGTCCTTCTCTGATGCCATACCGGTCTCGATTAATTCCGCATATCCTGATATGGCAGTTAAAGGTGTTTTTAATTCATGAGATACATTTGCAGTAAACTCCTGACGCATCTTGGCATTGCTCAAGATATCATAATGCTGTCTCTTTATCATCTCTACAAAAGGCGTTAGTTCCTCATAATCTGCTTTACTGTCATATTCCTCAAAATTTTCAGTCAGCTTTTCTATGGGGGATAACAGATTGGCAGTGAGCAGCTTCGCAATCACAAGGCACAAAACAATCAGTACCCCAAACACCGCCAAAAGTCCGGGAAGTGCTTTGAGCAATAAATCGCTAAACGAAAGGCTGTCACCACTCTCCATCACCTGAGCGCTAAACAAATCACAATATAAAATGGTAAGTAACAGCATAGTAATAAATATGGCAAGTCCCGCAATCAATACCAGCGTTCTGTAAATCTTTTTCTTCATACACTTCCCCTATACATCCATAATGTATCCTACATTCCGCACCGTCTTAATCCGACTTCCCTCTTCCAAAAGCTTCTGGCGCAGATTTTTAATATGCATATCCAAAGTCCTTGATTCCCCCTCAAAATCAATTCCCCAGACTCTGTCCAAAATGGTCTCTCTGGTGGCAACAATTCCTGCATTTTTCATCAGAAGCTTCAAAAGCTCGTATTCCTTGTAGGTCAAGTCACACACATTTCCCTTCACGGACACAGTATGCTTATCTCTGTCTAACACGATATCTCCGATTTGAAGCACTCGTTCCTCCGTCTGTACCTTCACACTTCTTCTAAACAACGCCTTCACTCTGGAAATCAGCTCCATCACACCAAAGGGCTTGGTCATATAATCATCCGCGCCCATGTCCAGCCCTTTTACCTTGTCAATTTCCGTGGTTTTGGCTGTCACCATAATGATGGGAAGCAGTTTCGTCTCCTCCCATTTGCGAAGCTTCTTTACGATGGCAAGCCCATCTTCATCAGGAAGCATAATGTCCAGTAATATCAAATCCGGTTTGCGCACATCAAGTGCCTTATAAAATTCACCGGCACTGGCAAAATCCTTTACCTCATACCCCACATTTCCCAGTGCAAAGGTCTCAATTTCACGAATATTTTTGTCGTCCTCAACAATATAAATCAGTGACATCACGCACCTCCTTACACTTACTACTTTAAAGCATCTTTCATGCCTTCGCAAGCGAAATCTTAGGGAAGTCTGTATTTTGCTCTGTAGCCTTCCACCATATGTGTAAAATCTGCATTTTTGTCCCTCTTCAGTTCGCCCAGATATGCGTGAGGATCATATTCATCTTCGCCTGCCTGCAAAAGACAAACCGCAATATTGGAGCAGTGATCGGAGACTCTCTCGAAATTGGTCGTAATATCCGCTAAAATAAAGCCCATCTCAATGGTACAGTTACCCTCGCGCAGACGCTTAATATGACGCTGTTTCATATCCAGCTGCAAACCATCAATTACCTCCTCAAGAGGTTCCACCTGACCCGCCAGCTTCACATCCTCTTCCGCAAAGCCCAACATGGTCACTTTTAAAATATCATGGATTGCTCTTTCAAACACAGTCAGTTCTTCTCTCGCACTATCGGAAAATGCAAGCCCTTTCTGATGCATTTCCTCAGCCGCCTCCTTGATATTTCTCGCGTGGTCTGAAATACGCTCAAAATCACCGATACAGTGAAGCAGGGTATTTAAGGTATGATTGTCTCTTCCTGACAAATCCTTTGCGCTTAGCTTTACCAGATAGCTTCCCAATTCATCCTCGTAACGGTCCACTTCAGACTCTAATGCAACTACACGCTTTGCTTTTTCTTCATCGTAATTATGCAACAGCTCCATAGATAAATTCATGGTTTCCTCTGCAAGTCCCGCCATTGCCACAGCTACATTTTTACACTGTTCCACTGCATAGGCCGGTGTATCAAGAAAGCGGATATCCAAAAGATGAAGTGCCTTTTCATCCCTACTAATCTCCGGTTGCTTGTCCTCATCCTTGATGGTTAAACATGCAAGCTTAACCAACAGCTTTGAAAACGGCATCAGACAAATGGTAGCCGCCACATTAAATACGCTGTGTATCACGGCAATTCCCAGCGGAGTCGCCGCATCCTTTAAAAATGCGAACGGCGAAAACAGATTGACTGCATAAAATCCAACCATAAACAAAACCGTACCAATTATATTAAAATACAGGTGTACCAATGCAGCTCTTCTGGCGTTCTTATTCGCACCAACACCTGAAATCATGGCGGTGACACAGGTTCCGATATTCTGCCCCATGATAATGGGAATAGCCGCACCGTATCCTACTGCACCTGTTACACAAAGCGCCTGTAAAATACCGATGGATGCTGAGGATGACTGAATCACAGCCGTCAGTATTGTACCTGCTAAAAGTCCCAAAACCGGATTGGCAAATTTGGTCAGAATACCTGTAAATTCCGACACATCCGCAAGAGGCTTTACCGCACTACTCATGGTGTCCATACCAAACATCAGAATTGCAAAACCCAACATAATCATTGCTATATTTTTTAAGTTATCTCTCTTCGAGAACATAATAACCGCCACGCCTACAATCGCAAGAATCGGCGAAAAGGATGTGGGCTTCAACATCTGAATGAAGAAGGAGGAGCTTTCAAGTCCCACTAAACTTAACAACCACGAGGTTACAGTCGTACCGATATTGGCACCCATGATAATACCTACAGCCTGCTCCAGTTTCATAATACCGGAGTTTACAAATCCAACCACCATTACTGTAGTAGCAGATGATGACTGAATCACCGCAGTTACTCCCGTACCTACCAAAACAGCCTTTAGGGGATTGCTTGTAAGCTTTTCCAAAATATGTTCCAATCGTCCGCCTGATGACTTTGACAGCCCGTCACCAAGCAGATTCATTCCGTACAAAAACAGCGCCAAACCGCCTACCATGGTAAGAAAATCAAAAAAATCCATAAACGTACTCTCCTTGTTACAAACTAATTTTCACTTCCTCTTTATAGTAATGTATCTTTGTAAAAAATATAGTCACACCAGGTAAAAGTTATGTAAAATTTTCTTTATTAAGTATATTACTCACCCACTTACATCAAACTAATATATACCAACTAACGGAGGTGCGATATGCAGTCACTTTGGGACAAGCAAGGAACTTTCACTACTTTTCAGACACTCAACCGGGATATCTCCACAGAAGCTGTAGTCATTGGCGGGGGCTTATGCGGTATACTCACCGCTTACTTTTTACAAAAACAGGGCATTGAAACCGTTGTATTGGAGGCAAACACTGTCGGAAGCGGCCAAACCCATCTTACAACCGCCAAAATTACATGGCAGCACGGTCCCATCTATCAGGAACTTTTACTGGGAAATCGTCCTACCCACGCTCACTTGTACGCCGAAGCAGGAATGCAGGCAATTGAAGACTATGAAGAACTGATAAGGGAGTTATCCATTCCCTGTCATTTTGAACGCCTCCCCTCCTACCTGTACAGCAAGTCACCCTCAGGCAGACAGACTCTGGAAAGAGAACATCTCGCCTACAAACAGCTCTCTATTCACTCCTCTCTGTACTCCAAGGGCGAATATACCGCTTTGTGTCTGTCCGGGCAGGCGCAGTTTCATCCCCTGCATTTTCTTGATGCCGTGGCAAGGAATTTAACTGTCTATGAGCATACAAAGGTACTTAAGGTGCATCAGCATGAAGTCTTCACAGATAAACACACCGTCCGGGCAGACTACATTATTTTTGCCTGTCACTACCCCTTTTTGATTGTACCGGGATTTTATTTTCTAAAAATGCATCAGGAGCGTTCCTACGCAGTTGCTCTTTCCTGTTCCACCCTTCAGGACAAGCTGCCGCCCGGCATGTTCTACGGGTTGGATGCCGATACGCCTTCTATACGGACCTTCAAAGACACAGTCATATTGGGTGGCGGCGGACATCGCACCGGAAAAGGACCTACGGGCTGTCCTTATGAAACTCTAAAAAAGCTGGCCGGACAATATTTTCCCGAAAGCCCTGTCACAGCCAAATGGTCCGCCCAAGATTGCATCACTCTGGACAGACTTCCTCTCATCGGACAGTATTCTGTTTTCAGACCCTACTGGTATGTAGCTACCGGCTTTGGAAAATGGGGCATGACTACCTCCATGACAGCCGCAAGACTTCTCACGAACTTAATTTGCAAACGTCCCACCCCCTATGCAGCTCTCTATGCACCCGGACGCGCGCTAAACCGTACCGCCGTGCGCAATCTTTTTACAGAACTTGGCTCCAATACCGCTTCTCTGCTCACTCCCGGAAAGCGCTGCACTCACATGGGTTGCTGTCTGGAATATAACCCCGTGGAAAACACCTATGACTGCCCCTGTCATGGCTCCCGCTTTGATACTGCCGGCACATTGCTTGACGGTCCGGCAAGAAAAAACAGACACCCCTGAACGGCTTAAGCCGTTCCCAGGGTTGTCAAAATACCATTGGCAATAGCCTGCGCAATTTCATCAAAGCGTTCATCAAACAGCGCATTGTCTGCATCCGTATTGATAAAACCTGCCTCCACCAGTACAGAGGGCATCTGTGTTCGGTTTAATACCACCAGATTGGTACGCTCATTCACACCCTGATTGGCAAAGCCCACCTGCGCAAGCTGTTCGTTTATATTTTCCGCCAATCTTGCAGCCTCTCCGTATTGACTGAAAACCAGGCTTTCAATTCCCGTATACTGATTGGGATAGGGGCTGGAATTACGGTGGATGGATACAAAATAGTCCGCTCCCACTGCATTTCCCTCCATTGCCTTCTGATAGGGGGATTCATATACATCGGAGGTTCTGGTATAATACACATCCACTCCGTTTTGCTCTAAAATATCACCCACTGCAAGAGTTAGGGCAAGCACGTCATCCTTTTCCCTTCGTCCGTTGTAAACCGCCCCGGGATTGTTACCGCCGTGACCGGCATCCAAAACCACAAGTGCCATAAAAAAGCCTCCAACATAGCTTTCTATATGCTATGCCGGAGGCATCAAATCTGTGCATTATGCAGTTAGCGGGCATTGTACAATTCTGCGTAAAACCCACCCTTTGCAAGAAGGGATTTGTGATTGCCCTGTTCTATAATATTACCGTCCTTCATGACTAAAATTACATCCGCTTCCCTGATAGTGGAAAGTCTGTGGGCTACAATGAAGCTGGTTCTTCCCTTCATCATGGTAGCGAAGGCATTCTGAATCTTTATCTCCGTTCTGGTATCAATGGAGGAGGTTGCCTCATCCAGTATCAGCATCGGAGGCAGACAAAGCATTACTCTTGCAATACACAAAAGCTGCTTTTGTCCCTGGGACAGGCTTCCGCCGTCCTCTGTAAACACCGTATCATATCCATTGGGTAGACGCTTGATAAAGCTGTGCGCATGAGCTGCTTTTGCCGCCGCAATTACCTCTTCCTCGGAAGCATCCGGCTTTCCCATACGTATATTATCCCGGATATTTCCGGCACGTAGCCACGTCTCCTGCAGCACCATACCGTAATTGGTGCGCAGACTGCCTCTGGTGATATTACGGATGTCCTCATCTTCTACCTTGATACTGCCGCTGTTTACATCATAAAAACGCATGAGCAGATTGATTACCGTAGTCTTTCCGCAACCCGTAGGTCCTACGATAGCTACTCTTTGTCCCGGCTTTACCTGCAAGTTGAAATGCTCA
The DNA here is from genome assembly GCA_945609985.1 of uncultured Lachnospiraceae bacterium. GTDB lineage: Bacteria > Bacillota > Clostridia > Lachnospirales > Lachnospiraceae > Acetatifactor. Next base: position 25,693 of record CALYZQ010000017.1, read on the forward strand.
ATCAGCTTCTTATCAGGCACATAGCTGAAACTTACATCGGAAAGCTCCACATTTCCCGCAGGGTCTTTAAGCACCACTGCATCCTCCGCATCCGGTATTTGAGGTGCCTCTTCCATCAGTTCGAAAATACGCGCTGCACATACAAAGGCATTTTGCAGCTCCGTAATCACTCCCGAAATCTCATTAAAGGGTTTTGTATATTGATTCGCATAGCTTAAAAAGCAGGAAAGCCTTCCCACACTGATACCGCCTGAAATTGCAATAAAGGCTCCGAAAATACCCACTCCCGCATACACTAAGCTGTTGACAAAACGGGTGGAGGGATTGGTGATGGAGGAGAAGAAAATTGCTTTTAAAGAGCACTTTTGCAGTCTCTGATTGATTTCTTCAAATTGCTCCTTTACCGCTTCTTCCCTGGAGAAGGTCTTTACAATCTTTTGGTTCCCAACCATTTCCTCTATTAACGCGGTCTGCTCTCCCCTTGTCTTTGACTGCTCCGTAAACATGGTATGGGTCTTGGTAGCAATAAATTTCGCCACTAAGAAGGACACCGGCGTAATACATACCACCACAAGGGTTATGGGAATATTGGTCACAAGCATAAATCCCAGCGTACCTATAATTGTAAGTACTCCCGTAAAAAACTGGGTAAAGCCCATCAAAAGACCGTCCGCAAAGGTATCCACATCTGCAATTACGCGGCTTACAATATCTCCCGTAGAATGACCGTCCAGATATTTTAGTGGTAATTTATGGATATGACGGAAGGCATCCTCCCTGATATCCTTTACCACCTGATAAGTAATATAATTGTTACAGGTATTCATCACCCACTGGGCTATGGCTGTGGCAAGTACCGCAATTCCAATCTTTGCAAGAATATGCCAAATCCCCTGCATGTCCACCATTCCCTTACCCAACAGTAAGTCCACTGCATCACCCGTAAGGATGGGGATATAGAGGGTCAGAATGACTGTCACTGCTGCCAGAACAAGGGAAAGGCCCACCATAAACCAATATTTCTTTATATAATTCAATACTTTTTTTGCTGTTGAAAATTTGCTCATTTCCTTCACCGTTTACTCCGCACTTTCCTTGTCATACTGTGAATAGTAAATTTCCTGATATACCTCGCAGGAAGCAAGCAGCTCCTCATGAGTACCTATTCCTGCCATCTCTCCGTCATCCAGAACAATAATTTTGTCTGCATGAGAAATACTGGAGGGTCTCTGGGAAACTATAAAGGTCGTGGTGCTTTCTTCCAGCGTTTTCAGTGCTTTGCGGAGCTTTGCATCTGTAGCATAATCAAGAGCAGAAGCGCTATCATCCAAAATCAGGATCTCCGGCTTTCGTATCAGCGCACGCGCAATGGTAAGACGCTGTCTCTGACCTCCTGATAAATTCTTACCGTTCTGGGAAACAGAAGCCTCCAGCTTACCGTCCTTGCCCGCCACAATCTCCTTTGCCTGGGCAATCTCAAGTGCCTGCCACATCTCTTCCTCAGTAGCATTTTGCTTTCCCCAGAGAAGATTGCTTTTTATGGTTCCCTTAAACAGTACTGCCTTCTGGGGAACCACACCGATACGGTTTCGAAGTTCCTCCTCAGAGTATACCTTTAAATCCTTTCCTTCCAGACGGATACTGCCTTCCGTCACCGGATAAAAAGCAGGTAACAGATTTACAAGGGAAGACTTGCCGGAACCGGTACCACCGATAATACCGATGGTATCCCCTTTATTAACAGTGAAATGAATATTCTCAAGGGTCTTTTCGCTTGCGCCCTCATAGGTTAAGGACACATGGTCAAAGACAAGGTAGGGTTCTGCATCTGACTGTGGACTCGTCTTAACCTGCATTTGCGCATCTGTTCCCACGCTTGCACTCTCCCTATTCTGTATCTCAAATACCGCAGACACTCTGTCCGCACAGGCAAGCGCTTTTGTAATCGTAATAATCAGGCTGGCAAGCTTTACAAGCTCCACCAGTATCTGTGACATATAGTTTAAAATCGCCACAACCTCACCCTGTGACAGGGCACCGATGTTTACCTTGATGGCTCCCAGATAAATCAGTGCCATGGCAGCACCGTTTACAATGATATAGGTCACGGGATTCATACAGGCACTGATTTTGCCCACAAACTTCTGCAATGTGGCAAGTGTCTGATTTTCTTCTTCAAACTGCTCCTGTTCCTCTGCTTCCCTGTGGAATGCACGGATAACGCGGACACCGGTCAGATTCTCTCTGGTAATACCAAGCACCTTGTCCAATCGCCCCTGTACCTTCTTGTAGTAGGGAATGGTCCATACCATAATACCAAATACCACGATTGCTAAAACCGGAATCGCTATCACAAATACCAGCGCGGATTCTACATCAATGGTGAATGCCATAATCATGGCACCGAACACGATAATCGGAGAACGCAAGAACAGACGCAGAACCATATTTACACCGTTCTGCACCTGATTGATATCGCTGGTCATGCGGGTAATCATGGTGGAGGAACCTGCCTTGTCAATATTGGTAAAGTTCAACCCCTGAATATGTCCAAAAAGAGCGGTTCTAAGCTTGGTAGCAAAGCCAACCGCTGCTCTTGCTGCAAAAAACTGTGCCGTGATGGCAGCCACAAGACCGATTAACGCAAGCGCCACAAGGCACAGACCCATTTTCAAAATGTACGGATGGTCCTTATGTAAAATACCTTTATCAATAATATTTGCCATTACAAGGGGCACCATCAGCTCAAAGAATGCCTCCAACAGCTTAAATAAAGGAGCCAGTACGGATTCCTTTTTATAATCTTTTAAATATACCAACAATCGTTTCATATGCTTCTTACCACCTTATTCCTTGCGATACCGGCAGACCGTAATACTGTAGCCCTTCTTTAGATACCACTCTTCCCACAATACGCTTTCTGATAGCTCTTGTGTATCCAGTCCTACCGCATCACCGATACCGTCTCCCGTAAGCTTACCATAAGCTTCCTTTTTCGTCCATAGACGATAAAATATTTTTTGCCGCTCTTCCTCTGTTTTCCACTCTAAAAGTTGCTGCTCCCGCTCTGTAAAATACCGTTTTTCCAGATGATGATTCTTAAGGGGCTTACACATCTGAATATCTGCACCGATTTCCTCATCAGATACCGCACAGAAAACATATTCTCCGGAATGTGACATACTGAAATACCATGGCAGGTTTTTAATGTACGGTTTGCCCAATCTGCCATATGTATAGTCAGTTTCCACAGGAGACTGTAACTCCTTTAGGAGCTCCTCTATGTTGAATTCCTCAAGACATGGTTGCAAAACGCTTTCCGGCTCCCCACATGCACATTCCACGGATGTATGCTTCCCGAACACACACTTATCCTGCACCATGTAGTCCCGACCGCCAATCTTTTGCACCACATATTGCAACAACAGTCCTGCGCCCACGCTCTGGGCTTTTGCCTCCCTTGCCTTTATCCGCTGCACCTTCTTTTTACGCTCTGTATCCAGTTTTTCACAGGCTCTGCAAAGAAGCTTCTCATCCATAAGCAGGGGCTTTACAGAGAGCAGATACCGCTTTTCCATCTTACGCCTCTTTCATAAATTAAGACCGGCTAAGAAGCGTTCTCGCCACTTTACCGGCCTTATGATAGTTATAATTATTCTGCCTCAGACTCTTTTACTTCTACTGCCACAGTCTGCAAATACAGTTCTTCAAGCTGCTTTGCATCCACCACGCCGGGTGCCTCTGACATCAGACAGGATGCATCCTTCACCTTGGGGAATGCGATAACCTCACGGATATTGTCAGCCTTCACAAGCAACATAACAAAACGGTCCAAACCGATTGCCAGACCTGCATGAGGAGGTACACCATACTTGAATGCATCCAAGAGGAAACCAAACTTCTCATGAGCCTCTTCATTGGTAAAGCCAAGTGCCTCAAACATCTTCTCCTGTACATCACTCTGGAAGATTCTCACACTGCCGCCACCCAGCTCAACACCGTTTAATACGATATCGTAAGCCTTGGTGCGCACGCGCTCAGGGTCAGAAACCAGATACTGTACATCCTCCTCCATGGGCATGGTGAAGGGATGATGCATTGCTACCCATCGCTCATCCTCCTCGCTCCACTCAAACTCGGGGAACTCGGTTACCCACAGGAAGTTAAACTTGCTGTTATCAATCATATCAAGCTGCTTTGCCACTTCGATACGAAGTGCACCAAGCACGGACCATACAAGCCTTAATTTATCAGCCGCAAACAGCAGTAAGTCTCCGGGCTCACCACCCATCTTCTCAACCAATGCCTTTAATTCATCCTCTGTCATAAACTTAGCAAAGGAAGACTTGTAGGTTCCGTCAGGCAATACGCCAAGATATGCCAGACCCTTTACGCCGTAGCCTTTTGCAAACTCAACCAGGGCATCAATCTTCTTTCTGGGCATTTCAGCCTGTCCCTTCACATTGATACCGCGCACACTACCTCCATTTTCAAGCGCACCGGTAAACACACCAAAACCACAACCCTTTACGGTCTCGGAAACATCCACAAGCTCCATGCCGAAACGGGTATCCGGCTTATCGGAACCATAACGGTTCATAGCCTCATCCCAGGTCATACGCATAATGGGAAGCTGCACCTCAAGACCGATAGCTTCCTTGCAAACGTTTGCCACCATTCTCTCGGTAGCATCAATGACATCATCTACATCTGCAAAGGACATCTCAAGGTCAACCTGGGTAAACTCAGGCTGTCTGTCCGCACGCAAATCCTCGTCACGGAAGCACTTTGCAATCTGGAAATATCTGTCATAGCCGGAGCACATCAGAAGCTGCTTGAAAATCTGAGGTGACTGGGGCAGGGCATAAAAGGTACCGGGGTGCACGCGGCTGGGCACCAGATAGTCTCTTGCTCCCTCCGGGGTAGATTTATTCAAAATAGGGGTCTCAATCTCCAAAAAGCCCTCATCACTCATGAAGTTGCGGATTGTATTTACAATCTTGCTTCTCAAAATCAAATTTCTCTGTAAGTCAGGTCTTCTCAAATCCAGATAACGGTATTTTAAACGAAGCTCTTCCTTGGTCTTGGAATCTGCTTCAATGGGGAAAGGAGGGGTCTGTGCCTCAGACAAAATACGCACCTGAGTTGCACGCACTTCAATCTCACCGGTAGCAAGGTTTTCATTGACTGCGCCCTCACGCTTAGTCACCTTACCAACCACTGCCACAACGAATTCACTTCTAAGCTTCTCAGCTTTTTCAAAATTCTCAGCTCCGCAGTCGCTCTCCTCAAAAATCACCTGTAAAATACCGGCACGGTCACGCAAATCCACAAAGATGATGCCACCCTTGTTTCTCTGCTTCTGTACCCATCCCATGACGGTTACTTCTTCTCCTACATTAGCTGCGGAAAGCTCGCCGCAACGATGTGTTCTCTTAAGACCTTTCATTGACTCTGCCATAATTCTTCCTCATTCCTGCCGTATTCGGCTCTTCTATTCTATCTTCTAAATAATCTTCTACGCAACCTTTCGCAACTGTATTTTACTCTTACAATTGCATGCTCACCTCAGGCTAATTCTTCAGCGCTTCCTTGTAAAACTCCACAAACTCCTCGTAGCCTTCCGCGGTAAGCTGCTCCTTCTGGAACTTCTTGTTCTTGTTCATGCGTGCTACCAATACCTGGGTACCATCCTTACGTGCTGCCTGTGCCTGTGCAATCACTTCACAGAGACGCTCACCGCCCACGCCCTTTTCAATCAGGTATGCCACCTTCTTAGGCTTTCCGGGAATCTGGAAGCCGCTCTCCATCAGAAGCAGGATAATACGCTCAAAACCGATGGAAAATCCACATGCAGGCACATCATTGCCGGTAAATTTGCCTACCATCTTGTCGTATCTGCCGCCTCCGCCGCAGCTACCACCGAATTCAGGTATGGCGATTTCAAAAATGGTTCCGGTGTAATAGGACATACCACGCACTAAAGTAGCATCAAATACCATCTTAAAATCTGCCGCCTTGGTAGTCTCCACACTGTCAATAATCTCCTGCAATCCCTCTGCCACAGATGCATCAAGCACACCTGCAAGCTTCTCTGCCAGATATGCCACACCATTCTCAGCACTCTCAAGCCCTCTGTAAAGCTCCAGATACTTATCTACACATTCCTGCGCAAAGCCGTTTTCCAGAAGTTCTTTTTCCACACCCTCAAGACCAATCTTGTCCATCTTGTCAAGGGTGATAAATACATTATCATAATCTTCCTCTGCAAAACCACTGTAAGCAGCCATTGCCTTTAATATCTGTCTGTCATTGATACGGATTTCAAAATTCTTGAACCCAAGCTTACCTAATGTGGTGGTGGTTGCCAGAATCAACTCAATCTCAGCCAGATTGGAGGGTTCCCCGAAAATATCAATATCGCACTGCATAAACTGGCGGTAACGACCTCTCTGCGGTCTATCTGCACGCCATACATTGCCCATCTGCAAAGCCTTAAAAGGAGAAGGAAGCTGTGCTGCATTATTGGAATAATAACGCACCAAAGGCACAGTCAAATCGTAGCGCAAACCGCCGTCCACAACCTCTGCCTCTGTTGTTGCAGCCTCTACATTCAGCTTCTCACCGCGCTTTAGAATCTTAAAAATCAGCTTCTCATTATCGCCGCCGATAGAACCAAGACCTGTCATAGGCATGGTATATGGTGAAAAGC
>CALYZQ010000018.1 GCA_945609985.1 uncultured Lachnospiraceae bacterium
ATTACAAAAATTATAGCATTTTCAAACATTTTTAGCAAGTCTCTACCTCTCCTTATACACGAAGTTTGAGAATCCAGCCTTACCACCGGTTTCCTTGGTAGAGTATACGAACAAACCAAAACGACAGCCTGTAAAATGATCCAGCCTAAATGCCAGCTTATGGGTATTTCCAATCTTCTTCCACCAAAATCTATCAGCAAAGTAAAACTTCGCTTCATCCTTCATATTGGTGAAGTCAACTTCAATCTTCAATCTGATCTTATCGCCTTCAACTGGAACTACCTCCCATTCCTGACCATAACCGGGCTCCTGGGGCCATTTTTGCGCAAAACCATCAGCTGCTTCCTTGGTCATCATCACCGCATACGCCTTGCCGTCACGCTTGGTTACACCCACGAAGCCGTAGCTGCCTTGGAATGCACAAAGGCCGGCATAATCACCTTCCTTCAACTGACTAAAGTCAAGCATTACCTCTCCAACGCATCCGGGATAAATCATTCTCTGGGTCAAAATGTTTCTCGCCTGTGTCACATTGCGGGAAAGCTTATCAGTAGTCACCCAGAACTCACCCTGTTCCTTCTTCCAATCAATCAAAGACATCTTAGGTTCATGGTTAAATTGCCATGCGCTCTTTAAGCCAAAGCAGCCGTACAGTCTTTTCATCTCACTGTCTGAAAGCTCAGGTGCCCCCCGGAAATTATCACTAGCCGTCAGGGAGGTATACTCATAACCCGGTTTCAAATTCTCTGTTTCAAACTCCTCCGGAAGCTTACCGTTTACACCAAATACCGGATAATCGTTCTCCCATGTAACGGGTACCAATACCGGAACTCTTCCGATGGCACCACTGTCCTGGAACAACACTGCATACCACTTACCGTCCGGAGTATCCACAATACCGCCCTGTGCAACACCCTGACCGCAGTAGCCTCTGTCATCATTAAACACATCACCGCCGATAAATTCGCCCACCAGGGAATCAGCTACAAAGCATGCCTCCACACGTCTCCATCTGTCAGGCAGGGAGTGGATAAAGAACACATAATACTTACCGTTAATCTTATAGAAATGTGCTCCCTCATAGCCCAGCGACGGGTTATCCTTATCGCTGACTATCAGACGATGCAAACCACCTTCCTTTGCCGCCGTCAAATCCTCATTCAGCTCTGTCAGATAAATATCCCTGTTACCATATACCAGATATGCCTTATCGTCATCATCAAACAGTAAGGAACAGTCGTGATAAAAGCCTTCGATATTCTTCTTATCCCAAGGGCCATAAATACTCTCTGCCGTGTACAGATAAGTCTTATGGGTATCATTTGCCACAAAAATGATATAGAAACGTCCCTTGTGATATCTGATGGTAGCCGCCCACATGCCCTTACCGTAAACATGCTCATTTCCCTCAAGCCTCTGTCCGGGAGTACTGTCAAGACAGTCGTATACATAGGTTGCATGCTCCCAATTTACCAAATCGTGGGAACGCAAAATTTCACAGCCCGGCATAAAATGCATGGTTGTACTTACCATATAGTAGGTGTCCTCCACACGGATAACATCCGGGTCGGGATAATCCATTCTGGTCAGCGGATTGATGCTCTTCTTCTGCATCACACGCTCGTAATTATAGCCTCTGTCCGGGGTTCTCTTTACGGGTTTTAACTCAAAATATACCACAGCATTTTCATCCATGGAAAATACAATCTCCATGGTGTCACAGTTTGCCTTCATACTCTTAGTAGATATAAAGGGCTGTGCAGCCGCCTGCAAAAGTGCTGTCTGCTCTTTAGACGGATTTGCAGGTTCTCCCATGTCATGCCATACCTTCAAAGGATTGGTGGTATCCTCATCCACTCTCTTGGTAAGCAGACAATATTCAGAATCCGGAGTTTCCAGCTCGTAAGTAAATTCAATACTCTTCTCCTTGCGTTTTCTGGTCATATTCCAAACAACGCCGCGGTATTCACCGTCTTCGTTAAGCATGATAACACTGTTGTCATCCCTATAAACACACTTGCCCTGCTTCTCCTTTAACTTTTTAAAGAATGCAAAGGTCCAGAAAGTAGGCTTGGGAATACAACCGTTTGCCACCAGACCGAAGCCGCCGTGGAAAGGTGTAAAGGGTACACCTTTCTCCTCAAAAATATCACCGAAGGTCCAATAGGAATAGGACTCATTGTCATCCCCCAGTCTGGACAATTGCTGTGCCAGATACGCAGCATTCTGATTGGTGTCATGAATAGGCGCATTGGGAGTGTAGGAGGTATTAAACTCCGTAATATGAATCTCCAGACCTTTATACTCCGGATAGCTGTCAATAATCTCTCTTGTTGTATGCAGATTGGCAAAACCATCCTCTGCCTTCATCAGTTCAATATAGCCGTAGTGACCCACCTCATCCGGCTGCTCTGAGGTATAATGATGTCTGGTGACAAAATCCACGGGAATTTTATTCTCATGACAGAATTCCATAAACGCTTTAATCCAGACTTCATCACTTCCGCCACAGACTGCGGGACCACCCACACGGAATCTTGCGTCCACTTCCTTGATTGCCTCGAAGGAATTTTTAAACAGCTTAAAGTATTCCTGCATGTCAGCCTTCTCCCAGAAGCCGGGCAGATTGGGCTCATTCCAGACTTCGATGGGCCAGGTTACCACATCATCTGCACCGTATCTGTCCATCAGGTGGCGAAGCAGTGCCTGTACCATAGCCTTCCACTCCGTATAGGACTTGGGGGGCGTAGTATTTCCCTTCCAGTAAAAGATGGTCTGCTTACCGCTTGCCAGCTTTTCAGGCATAAATCCAAGCTCCAAAAAAGGACGGATACCACGCTCCAAATAGCTGTCCATCACCATATCCAGATATGTGAAATTGTACTCTACAATTCTCTCCCCATCTCTTTCCGTCTCTTGATAAATCGCCATATCATCCGTGAAAAGTCCATGACCTCTGATGTGCTGAAAACCGATTTCGTCCTGCACCAGTTTAAGCTGTGCCTGATATTCCTTCTGCAACGCAAGACCCATTCGGCCTGTACCCACACAATAGTCAACCTGATTGTGAAAAGGAACGATTTCATCTGCATGAACAATAATTTTTCTTTTTTCCATGTCAACCCTCCGTAATTTATGCATATTTACAAATTTTCTACCTGAATCATGCACTTACTTATCTATATTTTATACTATCTCATTGACCAAATCAATCCAATGATTTATACTTTAATAAAATTGATATATTCTCATATTGGTTCATTACTCTAAGAGAAAGCGTGAAATAATTATGAACGAGATTGATTTTATCGGATATAGCGGTACACATCCAAACAGCTTTGTTTATGATGTTCCCGGTGGACATGACTGCTATTTACTTTTATTAATAAAAAGCCCTGCAGAAATACTTGTGGAAGATGAAATCCGACAGGTTTCTTCCAACACGGCTATTCTCTATACTCCGGGACACCGGATTTATTACCGCGCCTATAAACAGGAATACATGGATGATTGGATACGTTTTCACTCTGACGAATCCTTTGTGGCACAATTTCCCATAACAAATGTTCCCTTTTCCGTATCTGACCCGGAATATTGTCACAATCTGTTTAAACTGTTAACCTGGGAATCTTCCTTTCCCTCCGCAGGCAGTGAATCCATTATTGCTCACCTGCTTCGCGTACTGTTTTCCAAGCTGTTGGAAGGTTCTTCCGTCAATATATCCAACGTGCATGCCCATGCTCTCATGGATTTGCACAAACGTATCTATAACAACCCGCACTTAAACTGGAGTGTCAGTCAAATGTCTGAAGAGCTCCACTTAAGCGCCGGCTATTTGCAGGCACTTTACAAAAAGATGTTTGGCTCCTCCTGTATGGATGATGTCATCTCAGGTCGTCTGCGCCGTGCACAGGATCAACTGATGTACACCACCAAACCCATACAGGAAATAGCAGAGAGCTGCGGCTATAACAATGTAGAGCATTTCTGCCGACAGTTCCGCCAATACATAGGTTGCACTCCCGGTCAATTCCGGAAATCTTCCAATGTACGGCAACCAAGCGGATCCCCTTCACATCTCACTTTAGGAGGGAAGGAAATCATAAATTAATATACAAGGAGGAAAGAAAATGATTTTTCATGTTTCAAAATCAGGCTGTGACAGATTTTCCGGTACTGAAGACGCACCTTTTTTAACCATCTCCAAGGCGGCAAGTGTTGCCCTTCCCGGAGATACCATTAAGGTACATACCGGTGTATACCGCGAATGGGTAAGTCCCAAAAACAGCGGTACCGAAGAACACCGCATTGTGTATGAATCTGCAGGTGACGGCGAAGTAGTTATCACCGGTGCAGAACCCATTTCCGGATGGACCGATGAGGGCGATGGCGTCTGGAAGGTGGAGGTACCGGACAGCATGTTTACCATCCGCAATCCCTATACTACCTTAGTTTACGGAGACTGGCTGTTTGATGAGATAAAAGGCTCTCATTTAGGAGATGTCTATCTGGACGGCAAATCCCTTTACGAGCGTCAGTCCTTAGAGGAGATTAAAAATCCCACTCCCTGGCCTCATGCCATGTATCCCGATGATTCCCTGCTTGTATGGTACTGTGAACACCAGGGCACAAACACCACTATCTGGGCAAACTTCGGCGGCAAGAACCCCAACGAAGAAAATGTAGAAATCAACGTACGTCCCTACTGCTTCTGGCCGGAGGAAACCGGACGTAATTATATTACAGTGCGCGGCTTTACCATTACCCAGGGTTCTCCCCAGTGGGCTCCTCCCACCGCTTTGCAGGAGGGTCTGATTGGTCCTCATTGGAGCAAGGGCTGGATTATTGAGAACAATAAAATCAGCGAATCCACCTGCTGTGGCGTCAGCCTTGGAAAGGATATTTCCACCGGTGACAACGAATGGTCCAATCTGAAATTCAAATTTGGAACCCAGCGTGAACAGGAGGTTATCTTCCGTGCAGTACGCGGCAACTGGAACAAAGAGAATATCGGAAGCCATATTGTACGCTACAATGAAATTTTCGAATGTGAGCAATGTGCGATTGTCGGTCACTTGGGTTGTGTCTTTAGTGAAATTTACGGCAATAAGATTCATCACATTCACCACAAACAGTACTACCACGGAGCAGAGGTTTCCGGCATTAAGCTTCACGCTTCCCTTGACGTTCAAATCCATGACAACGTATTTTACAGCTGTTACCGCGCTGTTTGGTTTGACTGGCAGGCGCAGGGCACCCATCTGTACAATAATGTATGTTTTGAAAACCTTTCCGAGGACTTATTTATTGAGGTATGCCACGGTCCCTACATGGTAGACCACAACTTGTTCCTCTCAAAGATGAACTTCAGAAACGTATCCCAGGGTGGTGCCTTTGCCCACAACCTGTTCGCAGGACGCATTGTAAACAACCCTGACAGAGGACGCCAGACCCCTTATCACTTCCCTCACGAGACAGCCGTTGCAGGCTACAGCTCCATCATGGGTGGTGATGACCGTTTCTACAACAATATTTTCCTGCGTGACGAGGATACCAACAATGAACCCGTTCCCATGGGCTTCTTTGAGCATCTTCCGTTACCTCCCCGTACCAAGGAGCAGGAAGAAGCTGAAAAGAAGGCAAAAATGGACGGTCTTCCCACGGCAAACAATGCAACACTCTATCCTGTAGGCTTACAGAGCTACGAGAGCTATCCCGATCCCAACACAAAATTCTGGGAGAATTTCGTGCCCGGTCGTCCTCCTATGCTGCCCTGCGCTGCAGCGGGCAATCTGTACCTGAACAATGCCGTTCCCACCACCTGGGAAAAGAATGCAACCGTTCATGCAGATAAAGGAATCGAATTTAGCTGGGATATTGAAAAGGGTACTGCAAATATTAAAATTACCAATCCCGAATTGATACAGGCGTCCTGCCCGGATGTGATTACCACGAAGCTTTTAGGTATCAGCTATAACACGGAGATGGCATATGAGAATCCCGACGGTACGCCTTACAGATTTGACAAGGATTTCTTCGGCAATATGCGTCCTGAGAAGAATGTATGTGCCGGACCTTTCGAACTGGGGGAAGGTGCTGCGTTTGAATTTACGGTATAAATGAATCCAAGTCTGCAGGGTGTGTAAAAAATATTAAGTTCGAAGGGCTATCGGCAGGGGGACGGTGAGTTTTTCGATTCTGAGTTACAGATGGGTATTTTCTAAGTATTGCGTATAGTAAATGGCACTTTCCGGGTCGGCGCGCACACACCTCCATGTGCGGGCGCGCCTAAATCGCTCATCCGCGAGCGATTTCCCCTATGTATCATCACGCAATACTTGAAAATGCAACCATCCTCCACAAAGAACGAAAAACTCACCATCCCCCCCCTGCCTCTGCCCTCATTAACTTTAGTTTTCACACCCACTAACTTTGCTCAATTTACAAACAGTCATATAACAACAATCCCCCGTTGGAAATGTCCACGGGGGATTGTACTTTTTAGTATTCTTTATTCTTCAGAACCTTCACCGATACCGCCAGGGAGATAAGCAGCATCACCACAGCCACTGCGACAAACACCAAACCAAACTGTACTTCGGAAAGCTTGATTTCTTTCAAAAACGCCAATGCCTGCATGGTTTTCTCAGTAAAGTACTGGGTTAGGGCGTAATAGCCACCCATGACGATACCGGCCACAATCAGCATAACCATACGACCTTTCTCCGGTCCGAATTTCAAATTTACAGGCATCATAATGGAAAGCAAAATAACCACAATCATTAAAGATGCGCCAAAATTACTGAGTACATCCTGTATCTGACCAGCCTCCATATTGCCACCCAATACCACCATTCCCACGGCACAGACAATACTTGCCAAAATACCGGAAAATGCAAATGAAAACACGTACTTTTCAATGGCATATGTTTTTCTCTGTATAGGCAGAGTCATTAAAAAGGTCATCCCATTTTCAAAGGAATCATAAGAAATAGTGCTTAATGCAAACACAGTTCCCACAAACGCAATATATGAAACCGCGAAATTGATATCATTCTGTGACAAACCGATAAACACACCCAAAATTAAAATAATAACTACACTCATTTTTTGCCCCATCATAAGGCGTATATCTTTTATTAATAAACCCTTCATATTATCTTCCACCTCTCTTATCTGCAATCATTAACCCGATTACGCTGTCAATATCACCTTTTTCAATCACAACATCCGGATAATTCTCCTGATAGAACTGTTTCTGATTGGTCAGGCAGCTATAACCGTGAGGCTCCTTTTTACTGCAAAGTATATAGCTCTTTTCCAGCTTTGCAAACTGCTCCTCTGTCACCTTAAGCACACCGTACTCATCAAGCAGCACATTGGTCTCTTCATGCAAAACAATCTTACCGTCATCAATCAAATAAATATCATCACAAAGACCTTCCAAATCTGTAGAAATATGGGAGCTGATTAAAATACTGTTCTCCTCGTTTTCCATATATTCACGAAGCATATCCAGGATTTCATCACGTGCCACTACATCAAGTCCTGCAGTGGGCTCATCCAATACCAAAAGCTTTGCCTCATGGGACAGTGCCGCCAGCACCTTAAGCTTTGCTTTCATACCGGTGGAGAATTCCTTAATTTTTTGGTTCATGGGAATACGGAAATGCTCACACTTCTTTGCAAACTCATTCTTATCAAAACGGCTGTACATAGCCGCCATCATTGCTGACACATCCTTTACGGTCAGGTACCCACTAAAGCCGGTTTCTGCCGATTAAGCCGGTCACCGTACCGGATTCTACCTGCATACTGCAATCAAGCTCAAAACGACTATATTTTTTCTTTACACCATCTAACACCAATGTCATAGTTACTCCTCCAAAATCAGTTGAAATAATTCATTAAGTTCCTCATTATCAAGCCCATAGTTCCTTGCTTTGCGGACCGTAGCCTCCAATTCCTGCTCCACTTCCTTTTTCTGCTCTTCCTTCTGCAGATTTCTGTTCAGTCCTGCCACGAAGCTTCCCTTGCCGTGAACCATTACTACAAACCCTTCTTCTTCCAAGGTGTCATACGCCTTTTTCACTGTCAGGGCACTGATACGCAAATCCTTCGCCAGACTTCTCACGGAAGGAAGCGGATCTTCACTGTGCAATTTATCCTGAATAACCGCCGCCTTAATCTGCTCCACAATCTGCTCATAAATGGGCTGCATGGATGAATTGTTGATTATAATATTCATTTAGTACCTCTCTATACTAGTATATGTCGACACAAACAGTATATAACAGTCTATAACTGTTTGTCAACTGTTTTATACTGTTTATTTTAAAAAAAGAAATGACTGCAGTTTTCCAACAGAAAACCGCAGCCAACCACTATATCTGATACTTTTTCAACATTTCTTCCAAAAAAGCGGCATCCTTAGAAAGTCTGGGAATCTGCTCTGTCAGACCATCCTCTGCCATTTTGTCAATTAGGGTAAACAGCTTCTGTCCTCCCTGTTGTATTCCCTGTTGTATTCCCTGTTCTACTCCGTCCTCATATCCTCCGAGATACTCAGCCCTTCGCATCTTTTCCTTCTCTTCTGCTTCATTATACTCGAAAATACTCATAGTCATTGCCTCCGCTTTGTTTTCCAGCAGGAAATCCTTTAGAATTCCTTTGTTAATACACTCGTTCACGGCGCTCTCCACGGCTTCGTTTAACTGCATCCCGTCAAAATCTCCTGCTTTTAATTTATTTTGTGATTAAAAGCATAGATTTCGTGAATTTAGAATTTGAGAAATTCGTTAGAACGTTAGAATATATGCTTTGACTAAATAATACCATATCCCTGTCTAAAATACAAGCATTACATTACAATATATTGTACATTCCTAAAATAAATAGGAGCCGCACAATCGTACGGCTCCATAACTAATTTATTCAGTTCTCAGTGCCACCACAGGGTCTTTCTTCGCTGCACTTCTGGAGGGGATAATACCCGCAAACAGCGTCAACAGCACACTGATTCCAATCAGTACAAGCGCAACCGATAACGGCAAAATCGCATTCAGATTACCGATACCCGTAACTGCATGTAAAATCAGGTTAATCGGGATACACAGCAGATATGTAATCAACACGCCCAAAGCGCCCGCCGAAAAACCAATCATAACAGTCTCCGCATTAAACATACTGGATACATTTTTCTTGGATGCTCCGATAGCACGCAGGATACCGATTTCCTTGGTACGCTCCTGCACGGATATCAAGGTAATAACACCAATCATAATGGATGAAACAATCAATGAAATAGCCACAAACGCAATCAATACATAGGTAATAGCATTGATAATAGTAGTAACGGAGGACATCATTAATCCCACATAATCTGTATATGTGATTTCCTCCAATTCCTCTACGCTATCATTGTAAGCAGCAATCGCCTCCTCAATCACATCCTTCTTTTCAAAGGAGGATGCATAGAGATTAATGGTTGCCGGATCTTCTATATCCACATAGCCCAATTCTCTCAGATTGTACTCGTAGGTTGAATCTGAAAATTCAAGAACTTCATCATGATAGGTTACCATCTGCTCCTCAGTATAACTGTCTATAGCCATATTCAGGGCTCCGGCTAACTGCAGGGGGCTCATAGTACCAAGCTGAGCTGCCACCTGCGATGCATACTGCATCTTAGTCTGCTCCACCACCATCTGTGTGAACAGTTCTTCAATATCCTCATCCGACATGGCTGAGATATAATCCTGTATCTCCTTCTGAGCCATACCCATCTGTGCAGTCATGGCTTGCAGCATGGTCTCTTCCATGTCTGTTCTCGTCATGTTGCTCATAGTCTGTTCAACAATTTTATCCAGCTCTTCCTTCGCAGGAATACTCATAATTTTCACATAAGCGGAAGCCTTACCCGCCTCATCCAGGGAAGCTATATAGTCCTTAAATTCTGCTACCTTCTGCTCCTCTGTCATATTTCCGGTATTCTCTTTAAAAGGCAAACCGGTAAAGATATCTGTAGAAGCATCTGCAAGCTGCGCTTTAATTGCCTCAGAATCCTTAGATTCTTCAATTACATACTTGGTCAGCTCACTTGTATAGCCGATAGTTCCGGTAAGCATTGCCGAAACAGCATCCTCATTGGGACGGATAATACCGGAAACCTTTAATGCCGTACCGTTATCATATAAATACTTAAGTCCTGTCTGCGTATCACGCAAATCTGTATACAATCCGGTGTTTTCATCCAGCGTAAAACAATCGGAATTCAAAATCACCTTAAATTCCATATCACAGATTTCTTCAAAGCTCCAGCTCTGCGCAGTGTTCTCAATAGAGGTACCATTCATAGCTGCATCTGCAAGCGCATTAATTTCTTCCTTCGTCTTGAGTCCCAATGCATACAGTACCATGTCATCAATTTCATTCTTCTCATCTACCACCAGCACAATTTCATTATACTCGGTAGGCCAGGAGCCATAAATCACATCATACTGCTTTTCAAGCAGGGGACTTACAAGCTTTCCATTGTCACCGGGAAGCATTTCCTGCCATAAAACAGCACCTTTACTCATGGGCGACATGCTCTGCATGGAGCCCGACATTCCTCCCATGTTCATCATGGAGGACATATCCATTCCAAAATACTCAATCAAAAGCTCCTGTAAAAGCGCCTGTGTATCGGAACGGATAATCACGCCGTCCACGCTCTCTGTGTAAACCAGCATATCCAAATCATAGGTATACTGCACGCCGCTGATGGCATCCTTCAAGCCCAGCTCGCCGTTTTCATCTGCTCGCTGTGCCTCCAGCCAGGATTTAAACGCCTTCAAATCATTCTCCGTAGCCTCTAAGGAATTCAGTGCATTAATCATCTCGTAAATCATACCCTTGGGATACACCGCATCCTTTTCATGCTCCGTATCGGATTCTGCCAAATCCATAAAGGTCACAAGCAACGTACCCATATCCAAATGCTGGGATTCCAACATAAGCGGGTAGGAGGAAAGGGTATCCTCCTGCACGGTATCAATGTAGGTAGTCATACCCTTGGACACCGCAAAAATCAAAGCAATACCGATAATACCAATACTTCCCGCAAAGGACGTAAGTAAGGTACGTCCCTTCTTGGTAAACAAGTTCTTTAGGGAAAGACCAAAGGAGGTTCTAAGAGACATGGAAGGCTTTTTGATATTTTTCTCCTTCTCTGCTTTTGCTACCTGCTTCTCGGTCTCCCGCTTATATTCTTCTTCGGAAAGAGGTGCTGTATCATCCTTAATCTCACCGTCCAGCATACGGATAATACGTGTGGAATAGGTCTCTGCCAGGTCCGGGTTGTGTGTAACCATAATGACCAGACGGTCCTTTGCCACCTCTTTTAAGATTTCCATAACCTGTACGCTTGTCTGGGTATCCAACGCACCGGTAGGCTCATCAGCTAATATAATATCCGGGTTATTTACCAAAGCTCTGGCAATGGCAACTCGCTGCATCTGACCACCGGACATCTCGGAGGGCTTCTTCTTCAGCTGGTCGCCGAGACCAACTTCCTCCAGCACCTGCTTTGCACGCTTCCTGCGCTCTGCCTTAGACACACCTGAAAGGCTCAATGCCAGCTCCACATTCTGAAGTACACTCTGATGAAGAATCAGATTATAGCTCTGGAATACAAATCCTACAGAATAGTTTCTGTAGGAATCCCAGTCTCTGTCCTTAAAATTCTTTGTAGACCTGCCGTTGATAACCAGGTCTCCTTCTGTATATTGATCCAGACCTCCGATAATATTTAACATGGTGGTCTTTCCACAGCCGGAGGGCCCCAATATGGATACAAATTCACTCTCACGGAATTGTAAACTGATTCCTTTTAAAGCTTCAACCTTTCCGTCTCCGGCGGAATACTCCTTTTTTATGCTCTTAAGCTCTAGCATATTTTTGCTTCCTTTCTGGAATACATTTCATTACTTCATTAAAACGCATTCACCTTTTGCCGTCAAGAGTGTAGATTTGTTTTTATATATTTTTAATTTTCTCTCGATTTATACTTTGCGAGCATTTTCTGCAGAAAATCTGCATCTTGAGACAACTTTGGTATCTGCTCTGCCAGACCATCTGCTGTCATTCTGTCAATAACAGTCAACAAATGTTCCATCCCTGCGGCATACTCCGCCTTACGCATCTTTTCCTTCTCTTCTGCCTCATTATACTCAAAGATACTCATACTTACTGCCTCCGCTTTGTTCTCACGCAAAAAATCTGCCATAATTCCCTTTTCAATACATTCATTAACGGCATGCTCCACAGCTTCACTCAACTTCATCCCCTGCTCATCCATATAATACCGCACACAGTTTACATACTGCATATATTCCCGAAGCGTCCTACAGCTTTCCATTAGTTCTCTATTGTTTCCTGAATTAATATTCAAAACCGTGACTTTTAATTCCAGTTCCGGGTCCAGTTCATCCGTATGATACGCATCCGAAAGTTTCAACACTTCCTTCTCCGGACGTTTTTCCTTACCGTTATAAAACACCAAAAACCGTAGGGCTGGAATCTTAACTAAAGTGGATGCATAGATACTGACATCCTTTTCAAGCTTCTGATACTCATTTGCCACATACAACAAATCTCTCAGGGGCATATTGGGATTATACGTGGATTGATGCTCGTACAGGTACAAATGCATGTCAATGATAAAAGCAAGGTCATTTTTCATACTCATGTAAATAGCATTCTCCAACGTGACAATCCGCAATGCCGCAGGATCAGTATAATGAGTGTGATTCATGGCATTGTAAAGTTCCAACAGCTTCTTCTTGTCACGGAAAAGCATGCTGAACACAGTGCTCTTAAATTCGCGGTTAGTAGTTACAGGTAGTGCTTCTTTGTTTTTCATGATGTCCTCCTTTGCAGGAGAGATGAAATCCAAGTTCAAAACACACATCACGTATCTCACCACGTGCCGCCAGCCTCTCAAACCCGCAATTCAAAATCTCCTGCTTAAAAATTGTTTTGTGAATTAAAGCATAGATTTCGTGAATTTAGAATTTGAGAATTCGTAAGAACGTCAGAATATATGCTTTGGATTGAGTATAGCACATTATTTTATATAATTCAATATATTCTTATTCATTTTTTTGTTATATTTTGTATAGAAGAAAGAGTGGCAGTTGCCACTCTTTCCTTTTATCCTCTTGGAATCTCATTTCCATTCTTGTCATATGTCACGGATGTCTGTACTCCATTTTCGTCATAAGAGTATTCCGTCCGATATGCCAGTTCATCATTCTCATCATACTCTAAATCTCTAATACTAACCGCTGTTTCACCGTACTCATACTCAAATACCGCGCGATTAACCTGATTTCCCTCCGCATCATACCTTGCAGATTCGGTCGTAACATTATATTCATCATTCATATTCTGCCAAAACCAACTGCCGTCTCCATAATGAATTTCAAACCTGTACGCATTGTTGCAACCACTCCGGAAGAAGAAGACTTCTCTTCTGCCATCCTCACTAATCGTTTCCCATTTCAGCATATTTCCTTCCATGTCATACTCGAACGTTCTCCGAGTTCTACCATTCTCATCTATGAGATATTCTACATATCCGGTCTCACTATACTCATATTTTATAAGCTGAGTCATGCTTCCTTCCGCATCATAACTATATTTCCTAATGATTCTGTCTACTTCATCATACTGGTATTCAACACGGGAATTCAAATTCCACTGTGCATCATACTTCAAA
This sequence comes from uncultured Lachnospiraceae bacterium, assembly GCA_945609985.1. Lineage (GTDB taxonomy): Bacteria > Bacillota > Clostridia > Lachnospirales > Lachnospiraceae > Acetatifactor. Next base: position 13,763 of record CALYZQ010000018.1, read on the forward strand.
TGGTCTGTCATTGAACCATTTGCATTATATCTGTATTCGTCTTTGCTATCATCCGCACGACAGTATATTTCCTTTATTAAATTGCCAGCCTTATCATAATAGCATTCCCATGATTTATTATATGCGTTATAAAAATACAATGCCTCATACGATTTAAGTCCTTCTTCATCATATGTAATCACACTTGCTTTATTACCATCGCCATCATATTCAATCTCCTGCCACTGTGTAACATTATCATTTTCATCATACCATGTAATATTAATCTCTTGCTTATTCAGATTATAGTAAACAATTGACTTGGGAATATTGTTCATGTTGATTATTATTCGCATATATAATTTTCCATTTTCGTCAAACTCATCTTCTACACTGTAATCAAAACTGCCGTCCTCATGATATAATACCGATTTTACTAAAACGCCATCAACATAGAAACATTCCATCTTCAAAACATCATTTGCATAGTACCAATTGCCCTTTACATAATCGCCCTGCTCATTATATTCTTCAATGATATACGTTCCATCCTCAAAATCTGTTCTGACTGTATGCGCACCCTGCTCCTCATCAGACACGTCCGGTTTAGGTGTAGATGCTACTTCCTCCTGCTTTCTGATTTCCTCCTGACGTCTTACCTCCTGATAAACCTTGGACGCTTCCTGTCTGTTCTCATTGATACCAAAGGTCTGATAATGCTCTGCGATTGCCACAAAATCATTACCAAAGGCTTCCTCTATATCGTCATAGGCTTCCACATAAGCCGCAATGTCAAAATCTGTTCCGTTATCACGCTTTTCCTTGATACCGTAGGTGAAGTAATGGTCAACATAAGCATCCCAGTTGTCACCAAACGCAGTATCCAAATCTTCGTACCCTTCACGATACTTCACCACATCAATAATAGGATTCATTGACCTGCCCTCATTGATACCATAGGTCAGATAATGATCATATAACGCTTCTTCGTCATACCCAAAAGCATCATACAAATCCTTGTACTGATTCGCATAATACTTGGCGTTAAAAATGTCTTTTAATCCTGCCGCATTTGCACTTACTCCAAATGAGCAGAAAGCCAGCAATGCTACTAAAGCTACAATTTTTCTTTTCATCTGTATTCCTCCATTTAACCTGTGTGCATATTTGAAGTCTATATTTTAACTTCATTTCCAATATTATACATCTAATTTAACTTATATTCAAGTATTTGAACATAATATTTAAGTACAAATTAAATTTTTTCATTGAATATTGAAAGGAATTACAGATATGTACACAGATTTTGGTGAAAATTTGAAAAGAATTCGTAAAAAACTACATTTATCACAAGAACAGTTGGGACAAAAATGTGGTGTCAGCGGTGCTGCCATCAGCAAATATGAAAGTGGTGCTGCTTATCCCTCTTTAGAAATAGCTCTGGCTTTAGCTCAATTACTAAATGTATCTCTTGACACGCTGTTCAGCACAGAGCCTCGAAACTCAGTTTCTGTTTCCGGTCTTACGGAAGAACAGGCAGAAATAATCCTTCAACTCACAGAGCAGTTTCGAACACAAAATATTCGAAAAACAGAGCAGTTTGCCGGTGAGCAATATGAGTTAATCGGGAAAATCGTTAGCCGCCTTATTTCCCATACCTCCTAAATATGCGTATGAAATAAATTACCTCTTTTGGTCTCCATAACCGAAAGGGGTGTACTTATCTTAGTCTATTTTTTGTTATACATCTTCGCCGTCAGCCTATGATACACTCCCGCAAACCGCTTACTGTTTGCCAGCTTCGTGCGCAGAGGTGCCAGGGTAAGCAATAAAATCGCCTTATACTTAAACAACTCTCCCTTACTCATATAGCGGGCTGTGATTTCCTTATGCTCTGCCTTGGAGCGCTTCAGATTCTCCTTGGTCTCGGAGTAACCACCACCCTCATAGTCTGCCACCGTGACATCCAGATATACCATCTTGGCACCGCCCTTGTAGTAACACCACAGAAAGTGCTCGTAGTCGCCTCTGATTTTAAACCTAATTTCAAAAGGCTTCTCTTTACAAAGGCTTGCATCATAAATACAGGACTGATGACAGGGCACATTGCGGTAACAGGTAAAGCCGTTAATCACAGGTGCGGGGGTAATCCATGAATCCGTCTTTTCATTGTACAGATTGCCGTAGACAATCAACCTGGGGGACTTAGCATTATCTGCTGACACATCCTGTTGGCGCGCCATGCCCTCTTGTGCATTCTCGTTCTCCTGCTCCTCTCCTCGGATACACGCATCCACTTTCGTAAGCACCGTACCGTCATGGAAGCTGTCTCCACAGTTTAAGAAAATAATATATTCACCCTTTGCATATCCCACCGCCTGGTTCATAGCATCGTAAATACTTTTATCCTGCTCTACATAGAGCCGTATTCTCTCATCCTTGCGCATTCCTTCTATGGAGCCGTCTTTACTGCCGCCGTCCTTTACCACGACCTCATAGTCCTGAAAGTCCTGGGCAAAAATACTGTCAAGGGTATCATTCAATTTATCGCCTGCATTCAGGCACACTACAATAATCGAAAAACGCATCGGTCAAACCTTTCTAAAATACTCTCTTCTGTTGCATCAGCGCCACCAGGCTTACAATTCCCAACGCCAGGAAAAATACACAAACCGGCCAACTGACAAAGAAGGTCCCTCTTACCTCCACATTGGTCAGTACATACGCAAGCACATTGGCTGTTATATGCATGGCAACAGGCACCTTAAAGGTACCGAAATACTCATAAGCAAAGGCAAACAGAAGCCCCATCAAAAACGCATAAACACCCTGCACCACATTCATATGATACACACCAAATACTACGGCATTAATCAAAATACCAAGCTTCACGCCGAAGAATTTGCGCAGATATCCGTAAATAATACCTCTGAATAGCACTTCTTCCGCAATGGGACCGATAAACCCATAAGCGATAAGTCCCAGCACAAGACCTGCGGAATACTGGCTCTGTGCCACCTGTTTGTAGCTTACTGAGGTCTCCGCAAAACGGATGAGCTCACTAAACAGATTCAGTCCCAATACAAATCCCACCGTCAACGTACCGAGCAGTACATAATTAACCTTGGGCTCTCTACGCAAATGCAACAGATACATATAATCCCTTGTCCTGCCAATGATGTATCTTGCTATCTTAAGGACAAACAGCGCCGCCACCGTAAAGCTTACCGCTGTAATAATCGCCTTGGTATTTCCGGTGTAATAATAGGTCTGTCCGTCTATTCCCATGGTCATAAAGAAGCTCCGCACGCTCTCCGGCAGCTTCATTGCCACCATGGACAATAGAGTCAGCAGAATATACTGGGTCAAACTCCTCACCAGCATAAACAATGCAAACTGATAAAATATCGCAAACACCTTCTGAAACAGAGTGGGCTCGGGCTGATTCTCTCTGGTCTCACGAAGCAGGAAGGAAGTAAGCTCCTCCACCGAACGCACAATATAGTCTGCGTGTGCCTCTCTGAGCTCCTCCATGCTGCCGTAGCCGTATGTAACGCCCACGCTCTCGATACCCATGGCTTTCGCACCTTCCGCATCGAATTTTCGGTCACCAATCATGTATACCTTATCCCGCTCCACGGTACGGTTGCGAAACAATCTCTGCAGTGCTTCACATACCACTTCATCCTTATTCACTCTGGTACCATCCAGCTCACTTCCCACAACAGCCTCAAAATAACAGTCCAACTTAAAATGCTTTAAGATTCTCTCCACAAAAACAGTGGGCTTACTGGAAGCCACTGCCAGATGAAATCCCTTCTGCTTCAAAATCTTAAGCATCTTAGGAATTCCTTTGTAGACCTCGTTTTCAAAAATACCGGTATCCTTAAATCGCTCCCTGTATTTTTCCACCGCCCTACCTGCCTGCTCCTCATTCATTCCGTAAAACTGCTTAAAGCTCTCTGCAAGGGGCGGTCCGATAAAAGGTGTCAGCTTGTCCAAATCCGGCTCCTCAATACCAAAATCCTTAAGAGCATACTGCACACAGGTGGTAATCCCCACCTTGGGGTCTGTCAGAGTACCATCCAAATCAAATAGCAAATACTGTTTCATCTAATAGCTCCTTATTTTATCATTGCCTTCATCCACAGTCTTATCAAAGCTTACAATCCGTACATCATAGGAAACCGCTTCATTTACCTGTACATGGGCAATCTCTCCCACCTTCTTGCCAAGCAGTGCCTTGCCCAACGGTGATTCATTGGTGATAAGCCCTTCAAGAGAATTGCCTCGCACGGTAGTAACAATCCTGTAGGTCTCCATGGTGCCGTCATCCACAAATTCTACCGTAACAGTATTATTCAAACCGATTTCATCCTCTGCGGATTCATCGGAAATAATCGTGGCTGTGCGGATCATTCTCTCCAAATAACGGATACGGCTGTCGTTTTGATTCTTCGCCTTCTTGGCCGCATAGTACTCAAAATTCTCACTCAAATCTCCATGCGCTCTTGCTTCCTTAACATCTGCTAAGACCTGCGGACGCACCACCAGCCTGCGGTATTCTATTTCCTCTTCCATCTTTTTGATGTCGCCGGGTGTCAATTTATCATACATAATCATTCCTCACTTACAATTGGATACCGTAAATTACAGCCACAGATACAATAATCTGAATGATAGCAAAACGGAATACCGTCTGGGTATTGGACCACTCCCACACCTTACGCACATGGTCATGAAGCGGTGTTCTGGTATTCTTTAAAATACGTATCTTTAAGAAACGCAGTAAAAATACTTTTACCAGTCCCAAGCCTCCATCCAAAAGAAGTACCAACGCTACCGGAATGTATAATACAGGACAGCCTGTCTTTAAAATAGCTATACTGATAAACAGCCCCATGGCCCTGGAACCCGCATCTCCCATCATCAGCTTGCTGGGGGTGGCATTGTACCACAAATACCCCAAAATACATACCGCAAACAACAGAATCAGGAATCGGAAGTTCTCCGGCATTTCTTTCATATTTCCAATCATATAGATGGACATCAGGGTAATAATAGTCAGCGTTCCGGACAGCCCGTCCACACCGTCTGCGCAGTTCGTTACGTTTACGGAGGTCCAGACAAGCACGATAATCAAAAAGGCATACAGTGCCGGATGCACCACATACTTCACATCAAAAAATGCAAGCTCCGCCACATTGGCATTGTACTTCAAAAAGGTAAATGCCACCAAGGCAGCTACACATAAGTCCAAAAATCCTTTTTTATATTCACCCCAAGGTGTCTTGGACGCATCATCCAAAAAGCCCGTCATCATGGAAATCACAATCAATATCAGATAAATAATCAGCTCCGCATTCATGGGCACAAACAAAACTGTCGCAAGCACAAACGCCAACACAAAGATAATGCCCGCTCCTCTGGGTTTACCCGCAGAAAGCTTGCCGTCATGGGCATATTCTCTTCCGCCATCCTTGGGAAGATAATTACACAGCTTTGCCGTGGCAAATACCGTGGCGATAAATGCAAACAAAATACCTCCAAAAGCCAGTAATGAAGTGTTTCCCTGCTGTATCACTGAATGTAACATTGTTTTACTCCTATCTGTACACCCCTTCGGTGTACGTTCCTATTGTACTCTATCTTTCGAAAAAATACAAAGCTTTCCGAGAAAATGTTATATAAACCGGAACATTTCAAAATCAAACCTGCTGCCGGGCAGGAAGATAAATTCCACCGTTCCCTTGCCGCAAAGCTTTTCGATGGCAAATTCCTGCATATTGTATGGGGATTTTTCGGCATCGACAACAATCTTATCACCGAAATTTCTTGTATCCCCCCTAAACTCAACTATGCGGTTTACGGTCTCTCCTGCTTCATTCGTAAAGTGGATATGGATGGTATTTGCTGCAAGGGGTGTTCTTCCCCAAATGGCAATTTTCTCAGTTCCTCTCTCACCAAAATCCATATTTCCAAATTCGAGGGTTACGTTGTTGCCTATCTCCTCCACCGTATTTCCCTGCATGCAAAAACTGTCGCCATAGATTTTATCTGCCTCGTCGGCATAAAGCTTTCCAAAGGCTTTTTCACAATACTTAAAGTAAAAGCCCTTCATATGTACCTTCTCCCGCATCACAAAGGCTATGGTCACAATACCCTTGATACGCTCAGGAAGCTTCAAGGTTTCATCCTGATAGGTATTCCAGATAGGCTTCTGCTTACACCTTAAGGTATCAAGCAGACGGCTTCCCTCCTCATGAGGTTTGCCCAGCCATATTTCAATAGGGCTTGCAGGACCACCCATAGAAAAGATGGGTATTATAATTTCATCGGAGCCGTATTCTCCGAAATCCACCTGTTCAAATATAACACCGCTCATACCGTCTCTTGCGGTAGCAATTCCCTTTTCATTACCATTACTGATTTCTCCGATGGTATCTGCATACAGGCTGGCTGATATCAGCTCATATGGTTTTATAAAGGCTTTTCCCAAGCCCTCCGCAGTACACTCCATCTGGGAAATAACAGTTACATGCGCTCTTCCGCTCTTGGACATACAACGCACTCTAAAATCTCCGTCACCGAAAGCAGTCACCTTGGCAATATGAACATTTCCATTGTTCTCCACTTCCTCAACTGCCGCAAAGTTCACTGCCACACCGCCGTCATTTACTACCTGCCAGATAAGCTCCTTGTCCTTGGCATCCTCCGGAAATATTGCAGCCTCAATCATTATCTCTTTGCATTCAGGCGAAAAGCTTGTGCCCTGCTTAGCAGTTAATGCAACCTTGCGCACGGGCACATCCGTTACGTCGCCTTCATTTTCGCATGGACACTTCATGCAGTCGTACATGTATGAAATTTCCGTGCATGGCATCTTGTTCTCACCAATATCGGCTCCGTCTTCCCCGCAGTTCTCCATCACGCGAGTCTTTGTCACTCCTATACCGGCTCCCTCCGCCGTCAACCTCACTTCAGCTCCCTGCAACCGCTTAGAGCTTACCGTCACTACAACCTCTCCTGCCTCCAAGGTGCTTCCAATCACCGCCAGAAGCTTTCCGGAAAACAGCTTTCTGACTTCGGCCTTATAGGCATCGTAATCCGTACTGTCACCATTATCCAGTCCAAGAAGTCTGCCTGCTCCCTGTACACTTACTTCTACATAATCTGCCGCATTCTCCACCACTCTTCCCTCTTTATCCAAGGTCTGAATAGTCACAAAACACAAGTCCTTTCCATCTGCGGAAAGCGTAGTTTTGTCTACGGAAAGAACAATCCTTTCACTGTCCCCGAAGGAGTTTCTGCTGTCTCTTGCAATTTCCCTGCCCTCTTTGTCATAAGCTACTGCTGTGATGGTTCCCGGCTCATAGGGCACCTGCCAGTCACCCAAAAGCTTCCTTCCGTGAGCATGGTCAATCTCTTGTCTGCCCTTGGATTTACCGTTTACAAACAGTTCCACTGAAGCGCCATTTGTGCAGGCGCGCACATCAATCAGCTGTCCCTCATTAAAATCCCAGTAGGGGAATACATGCACCATAGGTTCCTTTTCTGCATCTGTCCACTCTGCCTTGAAAATATAGTAGGCATCCTTGGGAAATCCCGCAGTGTCAATCTGTCCGAAATAAGAATTCTTGGTATGATAAGGTGTGGGCTCACCGATATAGTCACAGCCTGTCCACAAAAACTGTCCGAAAGCAAAGGTTGCATCCCTGTCATCACAGATACATGCTTCAATGCTCTTAGCACCCCAGCTTGTAGAGGAATTTCCTAAGGCTGAGCACTGCAAATCCTCATCTGCCATAATGGATTTTGCAAGTGGGAAATGATAGATACCCCTACTGTGCACAATGGAAGCTGTCTCGCTTCCGTAAATAATCCAGTCCGGATGCTCCTTATGGTGGTCTGCATAATATTTTTCTGCATAGTTATAGCCTGCATACTTTACAATATCCGCACACTTCTGTGCATTCTCCCAAGGCATAAAATTACTGCCGATGGTGATGGGCGCATTATCCTTGGGGTCATGCGCACGCACATATTCCACCAATCTCTTGGTAATCTCCTGTCCGTACTCGTCCGCATGGGTGTCATATATCTCATTTCCGATGGACCACAAAAAGACGCAGGGGTGGTTTCTGTCACGACGAATCCAGCTTTCCACATCCTTTGCCGCCCATTCCTTAAAAAATCTTCCGTAATCGTAGGTTGTCTTGCTTCGCTCCCACATATCAAAGGCTTCATCCATTACGAGGAAACCCATTTTGTCTGCCATTTCCAAAAATTCCGGTGCCTGCATGTTGTGGCTGGTACGGATGGCATTCACCCCCATACCCCTTAGAGTATGAAGCTTCCTTGCCATGGCTGCCTCACTATAAGCAGCACCCAGACAACCGAAATCATGATGCTCACAGACACCATGCACTTTTACATTTCTGCCGTTTAAGAAAAAGCCCTTATCCGGACAAAACTCCATAGTGCGGAAGCCGATGGTGTTTTCCTGTGCATCCAACACTTCTGTACCGTCCGTAAGCTCTACCATCAACTGATAGCACTGAGAGTCTTCGATATCCCAAAGCTCTGGAGCCTCCACACAGGCACGCAATGCCACCATTGTACACTTCACATCAACACTCTTTTCATTGGCAAGAGCCGATACCTTCCTGTCACAGGTGGAAGCATCTTCCTTACAAAAAGCCACTCCCAAATCCTGCACAGGTTCGCCATCTTTATACAACGCAAAATGGCACCCTGTCTCCTTAGTAAACGCTCCCGCCACCTCAGTCTCTGCTTCCAGAATAAAGCGGTCCGGCTTTTCACTACCCTGCTTTTTACTGTCAGGCTTTATATTCACATAAGTACCATCCAAAGGCAAATAAACCTTTTTGCATCGCTTCAGCCACACATTGCGATAAATTCCCGCACCGGAATACCATCTGCTGTTGGGAGACTGATGACGCACCTGCAATACAATCTGATTCTCTCCACGAATAAGAAACTCTGTGATATCTATAGTAAAAGTAGAGTATCCGTATTTCCAATCTCCTACCCTATGGCCATTTACATACAGGGTGGAATCCATGTATACCCCATCAAAACGAAGCTGTATACGCTCCTCGGTGTTCTTCCCTTCCCAATCGAAAAGCTTCCGATACCAGCCGCAGCTATCCTCGTACAAATCCTTAGTATTGTAAATCAGCCAATCATGGGGAAGCTCCACAGGCGCAAAGTGTTCACTTTGCGCCTGCATTTCTTCCCATGTAGCATTAAGGTCTGTTTTCAAGAATTTCCAACCTGTCGTGAAAAGTGTTTTTGTCTCCATAATGCCCCCACGTATCTTTTGTCTCAGAATTAATAAATTGCTCTGCCCTTCTCATCTGCAATTCCACTCTTACGGAAGAAATAGGAATTTACCTGGTCTCTCCATTCCTTTGCATTGTAGAGCTGTCTGCCGAAGCGAACCTTTACAAGATTGAAGGTATCTGCAGAGATTTTGCCCTCCAGGCTATCCCATGCGGCAATCATCTGCTCTACTTCCTCCACACCTTCAAAGTGGGTGTCGTAAATATGCTGAATCAGGGTCTTACCTGTCTTCAGTACATAGGTGTAGGGTACATGGTGGAAGAACAAAAGCAGCTCCTCGGGACAGGTCTCCATGTTGTTATACATGGATGCATTGGGCTCATAATACTGTTGGGCATAGCCCGTTCCCTTATCCGTTCTATCCACTCCGATTCCCAAATGGTCTGCTCTGTGGTAGGTTCCCCAACAGGAATACTCATAACCATCTACGCTACAGCCGTAATGGATATTGGGAGTTACCATCCAGCCGATTCCCAAAGGACTGGTATACTTCTCATAAGTAGCTCTGGAGGGAAGCATAATGCCCTTGATGGTGTCAATTACGTTTTCATCCGTAGAGATACTTAAGCGAATCCACTCTTCCAAGATTTCCTCTGCAGAGAGGCTGGTGGTAAAGCCCAATCGTCCGAAGCCGTAAAAGTTTGCTGCTGCCAGGTCATTACCTGTCCAGTTTGCATCGTTTCCGGTGTTAATAACTGCGGCAATACCGGCATTCTTGTTGCCAAGAGTTCTGCCGCTGATGACATCTGCTACCGTATCCGCGCCCTTCTTACAATAGGTGTGGAAATCCAGTACCTCCTTAAACATGGGAATCAAGTAGCACACATCGATCTGATGTCCGGTGTATTCCTGTGCCAGCTGTACCTCCAGCATCTGATTGGTCTTCTTAAGACCGCCAAGTAAGGGAGAAATAGGCTCACGAATCTGGAAGTCCATGGGACCGTTTTTAATCTGCAAAATCACGTTCTCGTGATAGTCTCCGTCCATCTGAATAAAGCTGTCATATCCTGCTCTCGCACGGTCCGTTTTGTAATCTCTCCAGTCCTGAGTACAGTTGTACACAAAACAGCGCCAGATAATGATTCCACCGTAGGGCTTCACAATATCTGCCAACATGTTTGCACCATCCGCCTGGGTTCTGCCGTAGGTGAAGGGACCGGGTCTTCCCTCAGAGTCAGCCTTTACAAGGAATCCGCCAAGGTTAGGAATCTTTGCAAATACCTCTGCCATCTTCTCCTTCCACCACGCAATAACGCCCTCATCCAGAGGGTCTGCACTGTCAAGACCACCCAGTTCAATGGTAGCCGCATAGTTAAGACTTAAGAAAAATTTGATTCCGTAACCTGCAAATATCTCAGCCATCTGCGCAACCTTCTCAAAATATCTGTCCGTAATCAGCCAGGTAGCGCAATTCTTTACGTTAACATTATTGATTACCACACCGTTGATACCGATAGACGCTACAAAACGTGCGTAATCCACCGTTCTTTCATCCACAACCACTTCATTATTCACAAAGAAGAAGGAATTGCCGGAATAACCTCTCTCAATACTGCCGTCCATATTGTCCCAATGATTGTACATTCTAAGTGGATTGTCAGGGTTTACCAATGCATCCATACCCTTTAAGGACTTCTCCATGGCAACCACGCGTAAGATGTGGAACACACCATACAGTGCACCCTTTTCATCCCTTGCACTTAAGGTAAGAGTACCGTCAACTTCCTTCAGCAGGTAACCATCCTCCTTAATCTGCGCATCTTCGCTCTTTTCAATGATAAGGGTAGCCTTGTCCTCTTCCTTACAAGCCAAAGCAATACCCAGCATTCCCTGAATACCGTTTATAAGCTCCTTTTGTGCATTCTTAATAATGGCATTTTCATGGTCAAAGCCCTTCCATACCAAGCCTGTAAAGAAGCTTGCGTTTCCCTGCTCCTTCTTGGGTTCATATTTCAGCCAAAGCTGTGTCCAATTCTTTTCCTGTGACATGTTTTTTCCTCACTTTCTTATCCTACTTCACTTCGTCTTCGGCGCATCGTGTAAGTGCTTACATCATTCTTTTATAAAATGGCTGTCATACGAAACATCATATGACAGCCAATGCCTTTTGCAATTAGCCGATGCTTAAAGTAAACTCGTTTACCTTATTACCGGTAAGCTTCTCGCTTCTGGTATCGGGCGCCTGACCACCGATGAACACCTTTACATCTTTTGTATACTGAAGCACACCGTTCTCATCATAGAGACCGAATGCTTCTTTGGGAAGATGAATGCTAACCTTTGCGCTCTCACCTGCCGCTAAATGAAGCTTCTTAATACCCTTAAGCTGTGCGTTAGGAGTATTCTCTCTGCAAACCTTTACATAAACCTGAACGGTCTCGCCACCGGCCATCTTTCCGGTGTTTGTAACGGTAGCAGTTACGTCAATACCGTCCTCGCCTACTTCACTACTGCTTACAGCCACATCACTGTAGTCAAAGCTTGTATAGGAAAGTCCGTATCCGAAAGGATACAGTGCCTCACTCTGCATATAACGATAGGTTCTGCCCTTCATGCTGTAATCTGTAAACTCAGGAAGTTCCTCCGTGGAACGATAGAAGGTTACAGGCAACTTTCCTTCGGGGTTCTTCTCACCGAAGAGAATTTCAGCCATAGCCTTACCGCCCTGTGCTCCGGGATACCATCCCTGAATAATGGCAGGGATATGCTCATCCGCCCAGTTTACTGCCAAAGCACTACCGGACAGCAAAATCAATACTACAGGCTTGCCGCTTTCATAAATAGTCTCCAACACATGCTGCTGGAGTCCGGGGAGATTCAAGTTGGGCTTATCACCACTTGCAAATTCATTTCCTTCATCACCCTCTTCACCCTCTAAGCCGGAGTCAAGACCCATAACTGCAATGATAAGATCGCTTTCATCACATACGCCCTTTACCTCGGAAATACGGTCATCCTGCTGTCCGAGGCCCTGGGTCTTGGGACGGCACAAATGACAGCCTTCGGAAGCCATTACACGCACATCATCGCCCAGATAATCCTGAATACCCTCTAAGATGGTAACATATCTGGAAGCAGTACCCTCGTAGTTACCTACCAGTGCTCTTCTGTTGTTTGCGTTAGGTCCGATAACACCAACAGTCTTTAATTTACTCTTATCGAGAGGAAGCATGTTGTTTTCATTTTTAAGAAGAACAATACACTTCTGCGCCGCCTCCTTATTCAGTTCACGCATGGGTGCACTGTCAACCACATTGTAAGGAATCTTATCGAAAGGATTGTCACCCTTCTTGTCAAATACACCAAGCTTCATTCTGGTGGTGAAAAGATTTACCAGTGCATCATCCAGACGGCTTTCCTCTACCATGCCCTCTTCCACTGCCTGCTTTAAGTAGTGGAACAGATTACCGCAGTTCAAATCACAGCCGTTGTTCATAGCCATGGAAACAGATTCCACGGGAGTATCAGTTACATGGTGACCTTCATGGAAGTCCTTGATTGCCCAACAGTCACTGACTACATGGCCCTTAAAGCCCCAGTCTTTTCTCAAAATATCGGTAAGTAATGTCTTACTTCCGCAGCAGGGCTCACCGTTGGTACGGTTGTAAGCACCCATAACAGATTCAACGCCTGCTTCCTGCACACATGCTTTAAATGCGGGAAGATAGGTCTCATACATATCCTGCTTGCTTGCCACTGCGTCAAAGCTGTGACGGATATCCTCGGGACCGCTATGTACTGCAAAATGCTTTGCACAGGCTGCTGCCTTTAAATAATTCTCATCGTGTCCCTGTAAGCCCTGTACAAATCTCACACCGAGACGGGAGGTAAGATATGGGTCCTCGCCAAAGGTCTCGTGGCCGCGTCCCCATCTGGGATCACGGAAAATATTAACGTTGGGTGACCAGAAGGTAAGTCCCTTGTAAATATCTGTATCATCCTTGTCCTGCTGCATATTAAACTTAGCACGACCCTCTGTGGAAATGGCATCTGCCACCTTCTCAATAAAATCCTCATCAAAGGTTGCCGCCAAACCTACGGACTGAGGGAATACGGTTGCCACACCGGCTCTTGCCACACCGTGAAGTGCCTCATTCCACCAGTTGTATGCCTTAATACCAAGACGCTCCACTGCAGGTGCCCAGTTTAAGGTCTGTGAAACCTTTTCCTCCAGAGTCATTTGCGCAACAAGCTCTTTTGCACGTTCTCTGTATTCATTCACTTTTTGTTCATTCTTTACGATTTCCATCTGCTATCCTCCATATCACAATCGTATACCGATTTACTCATAATTGTATAATATTTTTTGCTGTTAGCAACCTATTTTCCCTTGCAGTTTATGTATTTTCTTGCTGTTTTACTATCGCGTACCTACCTCTCGCACGCTTTCTCAATTTTCCTCTACACGCTCCACACTGCCGTCGGCATTTCTCCTAAACTGCTTCACATACTCCCAACCAAGCACCGGGTCCATGGGAGCAACCTCATGTCCCTTGTCATGCATGATAACATAATTGTACAGATTTTCAGCCCCCTCGTCCTCGCTCATAAAACGCTGGATAGAATAATGGTGATGAGGATAAATTTCGGAAGGATAGGGATGCTCCACCACATCTCCCTCCACGCCGCAGCCGCAGGGATGGGGATTATCCTGAGGTGGTGTGAACTTCACCTCAATATTATTAAACAGCTTCCAAAAATCGTACTGGTGCTGCTGACTGCAACCTTCATACACCGGATAGGACGGTTCTCTTGTTCCATAGGTATACCATACCGGCATCCTATAGTCATAATTTTTCTGCAATGCGATTGCCATGGGAATTACATCCCTGTAATCCACCTTGCTTGCTCCCACTCTGGTCCCCGGCCAGTTGGCATCAATGGGACAGATTGCAGCAATCTTCCCGGGGCAAACCATGGCAACCACCTGCGCCATGCCGGCTCCGTTGGAAAAGCCGGAAAGATACACTCTGCCTGCATCAATGGGATTATGCTCCACCAGATAGTCTATGAGTTTGCATACATAGGTGGTATCATCCTCTTCATCAGGGAACATATTGCTGTTCCAGCCTGCCCTGTTAGTTCCCCAAGGGTACACCGTGATAAAGCCTTCCTTTTCACCAATCTCATGGAATTTACTCATCTCAGCCGCTTCCTCCGGATTATCGGAGCCACCGTGCATGAAAATCATAAGCGGTACCTTCTTCTCGGGATTTGCAGCCACGCTTTCCGGTGTATGTACCAGCCAAGTATGAGGTGTTCCGTCAACGGCACAATCCTCTATAAACCATTCAAAGCCCTTCTGCAAATCGGTACGAGCTGTCACATCCCCATGAGCACCTGTATTCATTCTGCGCACCTTGGCGAAATGCTGCTGCCACATATATTGCAATAATTCCTCTGTAACTTCTAAGGATTGCTCTGATACCGTTACGCTTTGGAGGGGATTTGCAGAATTTGCGTAGGAAATCCACTGCGTAGCATTGTCAACCGCAGCGTTACCTTCTTCGCCAATGTAAGCCCGTGCCTCCTCAATCTCCTTTGCCTCATTTGCCTCCACAAAATACTCCTGCACTTTGCTTTCAGCACCCACCAAAACCGCATGCATGGGTGCTTTTACCGCCTGCTTTAATGCCATTTCCGACAAGCTGCCTCCGATACCAAAAAGGCCTGCTACAGCATCCGGCTTACATGCTGCAAAGGTATACGCCATGGACGCTCCCTCACCGATACCGCACAGATACCGGGTGTCAAACATCAGATGCCATGCCGACAACATGGACTCCAGCGTAGGAATTCCCAAGTGGTTAAAGGTCATGGGGGTATCCACCTCTTTGTTCATACTGTCCTGCATCTGTGAAATCGCGGTCAAATCGTCCTCTTTATCCGAGTCAAATGTATAATTCCAACCGCCCTGTGCGGGATTTGGGAAACACAACACCAGCTTGT
The DNA here is from genome assembly GCA_945609985.1 of uncultured Lachnospiraceae bacterium. Taxonomy (GTDB): domain Bacteria; phylum Bacillota; class Clostridia; order Lachnospirales; family Lachnospiraceae; genus Acetatifactor. The sequence continues at coordinate 29,057 of CALYZQ010000018.1, forward strand.
ACTCTTCTGCCAGCTTTGCAAGTCCTGTCTCCAAAAGAGCCTCCACGGACTCCTTCTTATCATCCTCTCTTAAGACAGTCAGACTTGACAGCTTGTAAGGATTATGCATGGGATAATCCGGATAATAAATATACATGCTTCTTTCACTATTACTTAATTTCTTAAAAACCAATGACATAACTCCACCTCTTTCTTGTTATTTTGTATGCGATGCTAACACTTTAAGCCTCACCATTACATCTATAAATTGTACTTCTCCTGCAACTCTTTAGAAGCGCGGTCTATGGCCTCCCGCAATCCGTTTGCCGACAATCGGATTGCCCCGGCACCCCAGATAATCATCTGCTCCAAAGCATCTGAGGTTGCCACCGTCACCTGATAGTCCTTTGCAATTTGATGCACAGTCCGCTCAATATATTGGTCAGCAGTTTCCGCCTCTTTCGTATACACTACATGAACATTATTGTACAGGAGCTTAGAACCGGGATTCCCTTTCACCTTATAAGCATCAAACACCACAATTACCGTGCTTCCTAGATATCCCTGGAAATTACTTAAAATATCAATCAGCTTATCTCTGGCACTGTCGATATTGACCGCTGCCAGCGCCCGCAAATCCTCCCACGCAAAAATAATGTTATAACCGTCCACCAGAAGGTAAGACTCCCTCTTTGCAGTATTTCCATAGCCGGAGACCTTCCGGCTTCCGCCTGCGGAGTCTCCGTGCATCACACTGCTACTCGCTCTTCTTGCTCCCCTGTGATATCGTCTGAAATGCTTTTTATCCTCGGGACGTTTGCCGTAGGTCTGCCTGAAAATCTCCTCTATTTCCTCCTGCGTAATATAGCCTGCTCCATCTCCCTTGCTTTTCTGCCCGGCTCTTTCTTTGCCCCCTGAAACCTCCGCATATCCGTCCACCGTTTCGGCATGCTCAATCTGAATGCTTCCGGACTCATCCGTCTTCAGATTGCTGCTTACATGGGCATAATTCTCCACCTGGTCATACTCCACCACAAAGCCTGCACCATGTGCACAAAATACAGAGCTTGTAGGATTCCGTAAATCCGCCTCCGGATTATAACCAATGTGCTCCACCACTTCCTCCGCATTGTGACAGGGCGAATATCCCTTCAAAACACAGGACATCCTGCCGTGACCTCTTGTATAGGTCTGAAATTCTCTTTGATAATGCTGCATGGCAGATACCGGTGCCTCACCCGTCAAAATACTCACATCCCCCACAGTCTCAGGTGCATTAAAGCTTCCGCACATTCTCTGAATATCCGTCATAGCACGCCCCAGACATTCCGTAGGGAGCTCTAAAGTAAAGGCAAAGCAGGGCTCCAACAGTATATTCTTCGCTTTTCGCAATCCCTGACGGACCGCTCTGTAGGTAGCCTGTCTAAAGTCGCCACCCTCGGTATGCTTCAAATGTGCCTTCCCTGCCACCAGACTGATTCTCATATCCGTAATCTCTGAGCCGGTAAGCACACCCCTGTGCTTACGCTCCTCCAGATGGGTTAACACCAGCCGTTGCCAGTTCTTCGCAAGCATATCCTCGCTGCACAGAGCGGCAAACTGCAAACCACTTCCCCGCTCTCCCGGTTCCAGCAAAAGATGTACCTCTGCATAATGCCTAAGTGGCTCGAAATGACCGATACCGATAACCGGTTCCGCAATGGTCTCTTTATATACAATACTGCCGTTTCCAAAGGAAACCTCCATGCCAAACCGCTCCGCAATCTGGCTCTTTAAAATTTCAAGCTGCACTTCGCCCATCACCTGGGCATGAATCTCCTTGGCCTGCTCCTTCCACACAATGCGGAGTAACGGCTCCTCCTCTTCCAGAATGCGCAATTTTGCAAGTGCCGTAACCGCATCCACATCCTCCGGCAGCATCACCTGATAGGTCAGCACCGGCTCCAAAACCGGTACTGCATTTTCGCTTTCATAGCCAAGCCCCTGACCCACAAAGGTATCGTTTAATCCGGTCACCACACAGATTCCGCCTGCTTCCACTTCCTCCGCAAGCTGATATCCTGCACCGTTATAAATCCTGACCTCATTTACTTTTTCATTTCCCAAAAGCATCTTGGGACACAGCTTACCGCCTGTAACCTTCACATGGGTTAAGCGCTTCCCTGCATTGTCCCTGGAAATCTTAAACACTCTGGCTCCGAGTTCCTTTGGATACTCCGGCGGCAGTGCATATTTGTAAATTTCCTCCAATAGCTCCTCCACACCCCAAAGCTTTAGGGCCGAGCCGAAATAACAGGGGAATACCTTTCGTTCTTCAATGGCATATGCAATATTTTCTTCCGATGCCTCCCCACGCTCCAGGATTTCTTCCATCAGCGTTTCATCACACATGGCAAGGGCATCATAAAATCCTTCCGTTCCAAAGCTTTCCTTCGAAAAATCCATACACGCGCCATCCAGTCTGCTTTGCAATTCCGCAAGGAGCTTTTCCTTGTCCGTATCCGGCTGATCCATTTTATTTACAAAAAGAAAGGTAGGAATTTCATAACGCTTCAACAATCGCCACAACGTCTGAACATGCCCCTGCACACCGTCGGCACCACTAATCACCAGGATGGCATAATCCATTACCTGCAAAGTACGCTCCATCTCTGCAGAAAAATCCACATGCCCCGGCGTATCCAAAAGGGTAATGTCCATATCATTCCATCTAGTTCTTGCCTGCTTGGAAAAAATGGTAATTCCCCTTGCACGCTCCAATTCAAAATTATCCAAAAATGCATCCTTGTGATCCACTCTCCCCAGACTGCGGATGCTTCCACAGGTATATAAAAGCCCTTCTGCCAGGGTGGTCTTCCCTGAATCCACATGGGCCAAAATTCCGATTACAAGATGTTTCTTCATGACGTTTTCCTCATAGTTACCATTGTCAATTCTGACTCTTCTATCGTACCTTATATGGGATTTGATTGCAAGAAAGGATTGAGAACACTCTTGATAAATTTTTTCTTGACAGCAACATCACT
>CALYZQ010000019.1 GCA_945609985.1 uncultured Lachnospiraceae bacterium
CCTCACGCTGGTATACCGGTTCCGGATTGTTTAGAGAGGTGAAGCTTTGCCATGCACCCAGAGTACATATCGCTGCGGACGGAGTGTTTGTATACACCAAGGAAGTAGCGGATGGCTATGCCTTTTTGGAGGCACAGGTAGAAATCGAGAATACTACCTTGGAGAATCGTATGGTAGAGGTATCCATATCCCTTGTAAAAGACGGAAGTGAAGAGGTTGCGACCCAGACCAAGCGTGTGATTCAGGTGAATTCCTGCGACAGGGAAATTGCCAGAATTGCTTTGAATGTGAAAAATCCCATGCTCTGGGATGCAGAGAATCCCAACCTGTATCAGGTGAAGGTGCAGGCTAAAAACTTGGGAGTATATCGTACCCATCTTGTAAAAGATGACAATGCTACAGTGGATGAGGCTGTTACATTATTCGGTATCCGTACCATTACCGCAGACTCTGTGCGCGGACTTCGCATCAACGGCAAGGAAGTAAAGCTGAAGGGCGGTTGTGTGCATCATGACAACGGATTATTGGGTGCAGTGTCCTTATATGAAAGCGAAGCAAGAAAAGTCAGAAAGTTGAAAGAGGTAGGCTTTAATGCCATTCGTACCGCTCATAATCCTCCGTCTGCAGCACTGATTGAAGCATGTGACAGAGAGGGTATGTATGTCTTTGATGAGGCCTTTGATGCTTGGGGAATGGCAAAGCGCGGTGGAGATTACAGCCAGTTCTTTGCAGACTGTTGGGAGAAGGACCTTACCGCTTTTGTAAGGAGAGACCGTAATCACCCCTCTGTTATTATCTGGTCTACCGGAAATGAGATTCCGGAGCGCGGTGGTCTGGACAATGGTTACACACTGGCTACACAGCTTGCAGAGACCATGCGCAAAGTGGACGGTACCAGACCGGTAAGCAACGGAATCTGTACCCTTTGGGCAGGCTTGGATGACACCCTTGCAAAGGGACAGAATCAGTCACAGAACGCTGCTGACAGTGAAGCAATCAAGTGGGAAACTGTTACAGAGCCCTTCACCAACGGACTTGATATTGTGGGCTATAACTATATGGAATACCTGTATGAGAATGATCATGAGATGTTCCCTGAGAGAGTCATTTTAGGCTCTGAGAATTTCCCTCAGGTGATTGGTTACAGATGGCCAATGGTAGAGAGACTTCCCTATGTCATCGGTGATTTTACCTGGACAGCTTGGGACTACCTGGGAGAAGCCGGAATCGGCAAGGCAGTTTATGTGGATGCAGATGATCCGTTAGTAGAGAAGGGTTCCTGGTCATTGATGCCTCAGCCCGGTTCTCCTTTCCCCTGGAGAACTGCAAATGATGCAGACTTTGACATTACAGGTCATATGCTTCCGCAGGGTGCTTACAGAAATGTTGTTTATGGAAGTGACAAGACCTATCTGTTCTCCATGCATCCTGAGACCTTTGGAAAGGTGGAAATGATAACCATGTGGGGCTTCCCTGTAGTTCTTTCCAATTGGAACTATAGCGGTTTTGAAGGAAAGCCTGTGGAGCTTGTTGTTTATTCAAGGGCAGAGGAAGTGGAAGTGCTTGTAAACGGACAGTCCCTTGGAAGAAAACCGGTTTGTACGGAGCCTCCCATGCCTAATTCCGTGCGTTTTGAGACCGTTTATCAGCCCGGTAAGGTGGAGGCAATCAGTTACCGTGGAGGGAAAGAGATTAGCAGAGACACCTTGCTGACAACAGGAGAGTCGGCAGAGATTCGAATCACTCCCGAAAAGCTTGAGATGAAGGCAGATGGTCATGATGTGATTTACGTGGGAATCGAAGTTCTGGATAAGGACGGACTTGTAGTACCGGATGCAGCTGCCAAATTATCTGCGAAGGTGTCCGGCTGTGCGGTTCTTGCAGGTTTTGGTTCAGGCAATCCCATAACAGATGAGGATTATACGGATGAAGAGACCGTAAGCTACAGAGGCCGCGCTATGGCAATCCTCCGTTCCGGCTATGAGAAGGGTGCAGTTAACCTTACGGTATCCGCAGAAGGACTTAACACGGTACAGGTAGATTTGCAGGTAATTTAAATAATAAAAAGTATACAGTTTTAGCTTAACAGTTATTAACAGGAGGCAATTATGCAGGTAAAAGGAACTTATTTTCAAAATGACGCTGAGAAACCCTTGGTTTACGGCGATGTGGAGATTACCAATGTAAAGCGTAGGAGACTGCGCGGCGAGGAAGAAAAGGAAGGCATATTGTGTGAGCCCGTTATGGTGGGCTTTTGCGGTACGGACAATGAGCTGATGCACATGGGCAGCGAGGGAAGACTTGGCGCAAAATTCCCCGAGGGAACAAACCGTCTCATCAACGGACACGAAGGAATCGTGTGGGTGCCCTCTGAGAACCGCTTTGCTATCGTACTGATTCGCGGCGGTGACAGCTATGACCCCACCAGATACACGGAGGATGAGACCTATTTTGAATACGGTTGTGACCAGGCGGACGGATTGTTCTGTGACAAGCAGTATTTCCATCCCGATATGCTGTTACCCATTCCTGACGGCTATGTGGAGAACGGTAAGTTAAAGCTTTCCTTTGCAAAGAAGATGGTATTCCCGGATCCCTTTGCCTGCATGCTGTTCCAGTTAGAGAGAATGGAGGATTTGGGCAGTGCTCATAACTTCCGCGTGGCTATGAAGAAATATAAGTGTAGTGAAGAGGAAGCACGCAAGATTGCCATGGATGAGGTGTTTGACCGCACGGTTATCTTTGGTCTGGGTACCACAGGTATGTTTATCGGTGATTTGATTCTGCGTAACCACAAGGATGCCAAGGTGTTGTTTGTGGCAAGAAGCGCTGAGAATTCTCCCAAGGTACAGTTTGCACTGAAGCAGACCAACGCAGAGTATTTGCAGAACACCTTTGACTCCGAAGAGGAGCTTGCAAAAGCCATCATCGAGAAGCTGGGCGGCAGAGCAACCACCTTTATCGGTGTCAGCGGTGCCAATGTGGAGCATAGAATTGCTTTTGAACACAAGGTGCTCGGCTGCAACGGTATTTACAACAGCTTCTCCTTAGGACCTAAGATTACCTTTGATACCATGCCCTTCGGCTTTGAGAATCATTTGATTTTGGGCTCCATCAACTTCAGACAGGATCATATGGAAAAGGCGATAGAGCTTCTGGCTACCAGCCATTATGATGAAATTGTGGAGTTGATTGACAGGGAGGATTTTGCAAAAGATCCCATTGACGCTTATAAGAACAAAATTTACAGTAAGAACGCACCTATGAAGACTGCGGTTATCTGGAATAAGAATTATGTGGAAGCAGAATAAGAGGAGATAAATAATGAAGACAGTATTGATTGAAAAGCCCTTTGAAATTGCAGTAACTGACACTGAGATGCCCGTTCCCAAGGAGGGAGAAGCACTGCTTAAGGTATTATATTGCGGTATCTGCGGTGCGGATGTAGCAAGCTATACAGGCAATCAGCCCTTTACCACCTATCCCCGCATTCCGGGACATGAGTTCAGTGCACAGATTGTTTCCATTCCCGAGAATGACAGAAATTTAAAGCCCGGTGATATTGTCACGGCAAATCCTTATTTTAACTGCGGCAGTTGCTACTCCTGTAAAAGAGGCTATGTAAACTGCTGTACCGACAATCAGACCATGGGTGTACAGAGAGACGGAAGCTTCCGTGAGTATATTGTAATGCCTATCGAGCGTATCTATGAGGGCAAGGGCCTGTCCGCAAAGGAGCTTGCACTGGTAGAGCCCTTTACCATCAGCTATCACGCACTTCACAGAGCTCCTGTGAAAAAGGGTGATAAGGTATTGGTAGTGGGTGCTGGTCCCATCGGTCTCTTTGCCCTGATTGCAGCAAAGGCACAGGGGGCAGAGGTATATGTGGCAGACGTGCTTGACGGCAGACTGGAGAAGGCAATGCAGTTTGGCGCAGCAGGAACTATCAATTCAGGCAAGTGTAATATCGTGGATGAAGCCATGAAGATTACAAACGGAAACGGCTTTGATGTGTGCGTGGAGGCATGCGGTCTCTCCGTAACCTTCTTGTCCTGCATCGATTGTGCGGCATTTGCGGCAAATATTATCTTGATTGGAAACGGCAAGAAGGAGACCACCTTCTTACATTCCATCCTGCTTAAGAAGGAGCTGAATGTATTCGGCAGCCGTAACTCTTACGCAAGCGATTTCAAGGCAGTTATTGACTTGATTGCAGAGGGCAATGTGAATGTGCTGGATATGGTCAGCGCGGTATATCCCATGGACAGAGCTGACGAGGCATTCAAGGCACTTGCAGACAATGACGGTAGCCTGGCTAAGGTATTGATTGAGATGTAAGGAGGTTACTTACCATGAAGGAAAGAATTATTCAGTTTGGCGAGGGCGGCTTCTTAAGAAGCTTTGCCGATGTATTTGTACATAAAATGAACGAACAGGGTCTGTATGACGGCAAGGTAGTTGTGGTACAGCCCATTGCAAAGGGACTGATTCCCGTACTCAATGAGCAGAAGGGTGTGTATCACCAGTTCTTGCGCGGTATTGAGGATGGCGAAGTGATTAATGACTGTATTAAGGTGACCTCCATCTCCAGAGGTGTGGACCCTTACACGGATTTTGCAGAGTATCTGAAGCTGGCGCACAATCCCGATATGCATGTGATTATCTCCAACACCACCGAGGCGGGTATTGAGTATCTGGGAACAGAGTCCATAAATGATGCACCGCCCAAGTCCTTCCCTGCAAAGCTGACCGTGCTTTTGTATGAGAGATTTAAGGCAGGACTTCCCGGTTTTATCATCCTTTCCTGCGAGCTCATTGACAACAACGGCAAGGAGCTTCTTGACTGTGTGTTAAAGTATGCGAAGCTTTGGGAGTTGTCCGATGAATTTGTGGAGTGGATTAAGAAAGAGAATCACTTCTGCAACACCTTGGTAGATCGTATCTGTACCGGTTATCCCAAGGATGAGGTAGCAGAATTAACCGAGCGACTTGGTGAGGAAGATAAGCTGATGAATACCGCTGAGATTTTCCACCTGTGGGTAATTGAGGGTGATTTCGAGAAAGAATTCCCCTTGCAGGCAGCAGGCATCAATGTGATTTGGACCAAGGATGTAAAGCCCTACAAGAAGAGAAAAGTGCGCATCTTAAACGGCGGACACACCTCAATGGTATTAGCGGCAAGACTGTATGGTCTTTCCACCGTGAAGGAATGTTTGGATGACAAGATTGTAGGCGCTTTCCTGAACAAGACTTTATTTGAGGAGATTATCCCTACCCTTGGCAATACGGAAGAGGATATTCAGTTTGGTAAGGCAGTGCTTGAGAGATTTGCCAATCCCTTTGTAAAGCATCAGTTATTAAGCATTGCATTAAATTCCGTAAGTAAGTTTAAGGCGAGAGTGCTTCCCACCATTTTGGAATATTATGAGGCGAAGGGCGAGCTTCCCAAGTGCATGACCTTCTCTTTGGCGGCATTGATTGCCTTCTACCGCACTGATGAGGCAAATGATGGTGAGGACATCATGGCATTTATGAAGGATGCTTCCGTTGCTGATATCCTGAAGAAGGAGCAGTATTGGGGCAGAGACTTGAGTTTTATGCAGTCCGAGGTTGAGAAGTATCTTGAGATGATGAATACACAGGGTATGGAAAAGGCATTTTTGGAGGTGCTTGGATGAAGCAGTTAAAAATTCACCCCTTAGACAATGTAGCGGTGGATATTGAGACCGGACATAAGGAAGCCCTTGTGGATATTCCGGAGGGGGAAAATGTGGTAAAATACGGTTTCCCCATCGGGCATGCCACAAAGGCAATTAAAGCGGGTGAACGTGTACATACGGATAATTTAAAAACCAACTTGGGTGAAAAGCTTACTTATACCTATGAGCCGGTGTCCTATGAGCTTCCTAAGGTGCCGAAATGCACTATAAACGCCTATGTCCGTGAAAATGGTGAAATTGGTATCCGCAACGATATCTGGATTATCAACACGGTGGGCTGTGTGAATAAAATTGCAGAAAAGCTCAGTGCCCTTACCGGAGCGTTGTGCTTTACCCACCCCTACGGCTGCTCCCAGCTGGGGGATGACCATCTGGTGACACAGCAGATTTTAAAGGGTCTTATTATGCATCCCAATGCAGGCGGGGTGCTGGTGTTGGGACTGGGCTGTGAAAATAATAATATCACAACCTTCCGTGAAATGCTGGGCCCGGTGAATGAAAACCGTGTGAAGTTTTTAAATGCCCAGGACTGTGAGGATGAGCTCGCAGAGGGCATAAAGCTGATTGAGGAGCTAAAGGCATATGCAGCCACTTTTGAGAGAAAGAGCGTATCCATTGCAGGCTTAAAGGTGGGTCTTAAGTGCGGTGGCTCTGACGGATTTTCCGGTATTACCGCCAATCCGCTAATTGGACAGTTTTCGGATATGCTGATTGCAGCAGGCGGAAGCAGCGTGCTCACAGAGGTACCGGAGATGTTTGGTGCTGAGACGATCTTGATGAACCGTTGTGTGGATGAGACAGTGTTTGACAAAACCGTAAATCTGATAAATGACTTTAAGGATTATTTCACCCAGCACAATCAGGTGATTTATGAAAATCCTTCCCCCGGCAACAAGGCGGGCGGCATTTCCACTCTGGAGGAGAAGTCTTTAGGCTGTACCCAGAAGGGCGGTATGGCTCCCGTAGTGGATGTGCTTAGTTATGGTGACAGGGTAAATAAGAACGGTCTGAATTTGTTAAACGGTCCCGGAAACGATATGGTGGCAGTGACCAATCTGGTGGCAGCAGGCTGCCACATGGTACTGTTTTCCACGGGAAGGGGAACTCCTTTGGGCGGTCCCGTTCCCACAGTGAAGATTGCTACGAACTCCAAATTGGCAGAGCAAAAGAGCAATTGGATTGACTTTAATGCAGGCCCTATGTTGGAGGGCAAGGAGCTTTCGGAGGAGCTTCTTAAGTATGTGATGGCAGTGGCAAACGGAGAGCAGACCAGGAATGAGAAGAACGGATACAGGGAAATTGCAATTTTTAAGGATGGTGTGACACTGTGAGTGATTATATTATCATTGACGCCCATCTGCACCTTTGGGAAAAGCAGGAGGGCAGAGTTAACGGCAAGCCGGTGTTTGGCGTAGGGGACGGCAGGAGCGATTTTGGTGGAGAAATCCGTCAGATGATGCCTCCCTATATGACAGACGATAAGAATACCGTGGAGCGTCTGATTGCCAACATGAATTACGCCTGCGTGGGCGGCTGCGTGGTGACTCAGGAGTATATCGACGGTAATCAGGATGCCTATCTGCTAAAGGCAAAGACAAAGTATCCCGATCGCATCAAAATCTGCTCTCTCTATGAGGAGAAACCGGATTTTTCCTTGGAGGGCTTTGATGGTGTGAAAATCTGTGCGGGAAGACTTGCGGATAAGGATTTAAAGAAGCTGCTTCCTGTTTTCAAGAAGGTAGAGGCGGCAGGTAAGTTTATCTCTATTGATTTGGCGGACGGTGATGAGCAGGTGGAGGATATGGAGTATCTGATAAAGGAATGCCCCGACCTTCGGATTGCCATCGGTCATTTCGGCATGGTGACAACTTCCGGCTGGCAAAAGCAGATTGCCCTTGCCAAGAATAGGAATGTTTATATTGAGAGCGGCGGTCTGACATGGCTGTTCCACAAGGAGTTTTACCCCTATCCATCCGCCATTGACGCCATTTTGGAGGCGCGGGATATCTGTGGCATGGAGAAGCTGATGTGGGGTAGCGATTACCCCCGTACCATGACGGACATCACCTACATTATGGCAGTGCGATTTATCGCAGAGTCTGTGAGGCTTGCCGAGGCGGAGAAAAGAGCTTTCCTTGGAGAGAACGCCGTGAGGTTTTATGGATTTGAGAATATGAAGCCGATAGAGGATTCGTTGAATATGTTGTAGGAGGATAAATTATGTTAAATGGAATTTCACCCATACTTTCACCTATGCTTTTAAAGGTGCTTTGCGAGATGGGACACAGTGATACCATAGTAATTGCAGATGGTAATTTCCCTGCGGAAACCATGGGGAAAAACGGTATTGTGATCCGTATGGACGGACACGGTGTGCCTGAGATTTTAGAGGCGATTTTGGAGGTATTCCCTCTGGACCAGTATGTGGAAAAGCCCGTAAGTCTCATGGAGCGAGTGCCCGGAGACAATGCGGACGTATCTATCTGGAAAACCTATGAAGCAATGATAGAAAAGGCAGAGGAGCGCGGAGTAAGCGTTATCGATAAGCTGGAGCGCTTTGCCTTCTATGAGGAAGCTAAGAAGGCTTATGCAGTGATTGCAACCTCTGAAACAAGCCAGTATGCAAACGTAATTTTGCAGAAGGGCTGCGTGCTGCTGTAGGCAAGGAAGTATTTGCCAAAATGTTTGTTTCAATTTTGGCGTGTCCAATTTATAGGGTGCAAGTTAACTTAGTCCATGGGCACCAGAGCGATAAATAGCCTATCCAGACCCCTGTTTTTTGAAAATGAGGGGTACAGGGAGGCATTTTTACGCTCTAGTGCCCATAAGCTGTGTATTTGAGTGCTTTGAGAGGTCTTTTGTGGGTCTGGGAAAGCAAAAACTATTGTGGAGACCCATGGGGTGCTGGTAACCTTTTGTGGTCCCTCAGGGGTGCGGGAGTTGACCGTGTACTATGATAGAGGACTACTCCTGCACACCACATTCGAGTGAAAGTTTCCTCTCTTTATCTCTAAGGCTTTGTATACTCTGCCAAATACCAATTCTCAAAAGGGATATAATCAGTTCTTGTCAATCCTGCTTCGACGGCAAGGGCATCAAACTGTTCAAAATCCGCATACAAGCGCACTTGACGCATCAGCTCAAGCGCCTGAGCTTCAGGAATATTATATGTTTCAAAGATTTTGTGGCGGCGCAGCCATGCACTGTGTCGGGAGACGGTAATCAGCTTGCCGCTCGGCTTAAGAACGCGGACTGCTTCCTTTAGGATGGTGGGAATTTCGCGGCATTCATCGAAGCCAAAGTGCGAGCACACCACATCAAAAAGATTGTCTGAAAAGGGCAGATTCCACAGGCTGGCACATAATCCCAGTGCATTTTTGCGGTAATAGCGTCCGATAACATCGGCATTTTTGGCACATACAAAATCAATGTCTACGCCAGTATAGTACATATCCTCTGTAAGGGAACGTACAATGGCGTTTGTACCCACACCGGCACCCACCGTCATTTCCATAATTTTGTGCGGGGAGGTGGTTTTTGTACATATTTTGTCTGCGTAATGGGACAGATGCTTTGCAGCCCAACCGTTGCGGGCATTTTAAGTTATTTCCACGCGACGTACACCAGTTTCATCTAAAGCATGATGGTAAGATTTCAACCATTCTTCTTCGGTCAGTTCGCTTATTGTCTTGTGCGGTCCGTCAATCCAAAGCGGCTTGCCGTGAAGCGCATAATGTTGAAAACGCCGGATGAATTCCTCTTTTGTGGGAATTGTTTGCAAATAGAAGACATCCCGCTCACTGCAAAGCTTTTCGTATTCTGCATCACTGATAGTACCGACAGGATTGGGAGTATGATATTTGCCCCGCAGCTTCTGCATGAATTCCTAATATGGTTTGAAATCCTCCCAAAATAAAATGTCGTCGTGTTCATTATAGACCATTGTCCATACCTCCTCCTTGTATTTTGTGGTAACAGTATAACGAATGGAATAGCCCAATACCAGTCTTGTTCTTGTTCACGAAATGTAGTATAATATATATAGGGAAAATGAAGAATTTGCATTTGAAGACTGCGGTGAGGCGGTCTTTTGCTTTATAAAGGAGGCGAACCATGATGTTTTTCAAAAACCATTTTCGCAAAATATCAGATTTAGAAACCATCATAAACAGAATCCATATGAACATGTCCAACAATTATAAAGATGCTGCCCAACTGAATTTAAAGGAGCTTGAAGAGCTTTATAAAGAACTTCAGGAAAAGGGCAAGGTGAATGAAAAGCAGGCAGAGCATTATGAGGCGGAGATTTATACCCTGCAGCATAATTTGAGGGGCTTTACTCATAAAGATCAAAAGCCTTATTGGACGTGAGTTGAGTTACAGTTACACTTGGAATACATTATGCTTATTATAGCTCTCCCGATACATGAAGGGAGAAAGTCCGGTTACCTTGCGAAAAGCATTGGAGAAATTATGGGCATCCGAAAAGCCCAGACTGTAGGCTATCTGGGAGATAGGCTGGGTAGTTTCGGAAAGGGCGGATTTTGCGAATTCCATTTTGCTCTGTAACAGATGCTGCTTCAAAGGGATGCCGGAATACTTCTTAAAAAAGGTTGTCAGGTATTTTTCATTGTAGCCAAAATGAGAAGCAATTTGAGAAATGCGCAAATTCTCCTGGATGTGCCAGGAGATGTAGTCAAGGATATCGCTGTAAAGCTGTTCCTTCAGCTGTTTATCTCTGCTTGGACTGTGATGAGTCTGAGCACCTACTTCCGCGAGGATTGCACTGCACAGATAGCGGTTTAAGGTGGAGTCCTTATATCTTTGGTCAGAGTCCTGCAGCTGCTTCATCAATATGATAATGCGCTCCATGGAAGAGAGAGTTCCGGTTATGGGAATTCTGATACGGTCCGGAGAGTAGTTTGTATTTTCAGCCAGAATCTCATGATTCTGGCTTTCTTTATTGTAGCCGAAGTGCAGCCAGTAAAAGCTGCAATCTCCGGAGTGGGTACCATGCTGAAAGGGAGTGGGACCCATAAGCAGATATTCGCCGGGATGCACTTCATATTCGCGCTCGTGGTCTGCAATGTACAAAATTCCTTCTGTCACAACCATAAGCTCATAATCCTCCCTGCTTCTGGTCATATGTATCCAGTCGCTGTTGGGGGATGTGAACTTTCCACACCAGTGATAGGTAAATTCCCTTGAGGCTTCAAAATCCAGAATCATTCCTGCTCCTTTCTGACGTTTTGCGCATATTTGCTCTGATAGAGCGTGAGCGCATGGTAAATTAATTCATATCACTTTACGCATAGTATATCACAAAAATTACAATAGAAAATAACTTTTTTACACCTTTTGTAACTTTTATAGATTTGCAGATGAGGGGATAACTGTCATAATGATGATATGAGGTTAACTAAAACTGTAGTAAATATGAGCAACAGTAAAAATGAATAACAGCCGGAGCTTTTGACTCCGGCATAAAATATAACGAAAGGAAAGGGAATGAATGATGAGTATGAGAGGTAACAAAGCATTTTCATTGCGTAAGGTGGCACTCAAGGATGCGTATCTGTTGAATGCCTTTGAGAAGGAGGTTCTGTATCTGACTTCTTTTGATACGGATAAGCTGTTGGCAGGCTTCCGTGAGACGGCGGGACTGGATATGCAGGGTGTAGAGAGATATCCCGGCTGGGAAAATATGCTGATTGGCGGTCATACACTGGGACACTTCATGACTGCGTGCGTCAGATGTTGCGAGTCCGTAAACTGTAAGGAAGAGGACAGAGAAGCACTTTTGCAGATACTGAAGCGTTTGGCTGACGGTCTGAAGGAGTGCCAGGGGGCAGGTAAGACCGGTTTCTTATTCGGTGCAACCATCACGGATAAGTCCAATGTAGAGCTACAGTTTGATTATGTGGAGGAGAATAAGACAAACATTATCACTCAGGCGTGGGTGCCCTGGTATACCATGCACAAGATTTTCGAGGGCTTTGTATCTGTAGCAAATATGGATGTGGAGGGCGTACTTGCGGAGGATATCAAGGCAACTACCATTGAGATTACTTCCAAGCTGGCAGACTGGGTATACGGCCGCACAAGCAGCTGGAGTGAGGCGACTCACAGAACAGTGCTTGGCATTGAATACGGCGGTATGAATGACTGCTTGTATGATGTGTATCTGATCACCGGAAAGCAGGAGCACTTGGAGGCAGCACATGCCTTTGACCAGGTGGATTTGTTTGAAAGAGTTTATCAGTCCGAGGCAGGAGACAATGTTTTAAACAATCATCATGCCAACACCACCATTCCTAAGTTTATGGGTGCATTGAAACGTTTTGTGGTAACGGGAGATGAAAAGTATTTTGACTATGCAGCACATTTCTGGAAGCTGGTTACCGAGAACCATACCTATGTTACCGGCGGTAACAGTGAGTGGGAGCATTTTGGTGTGGATTTGATTCTTGATAAGGAGAGAACCAACTGCAACTGCGAGACCTGCAATGTGTATAACATGTTGAAGATGACAAAGAGCCTGTTTATGATTACGGGAGACATTAAATATGCGGATTGGTATGAGAATACCTACATCAATTCCATTCTGTCTTCCCAGAATCCGGCAGATGGTATGACCACATATTTCCAGCCTATGGCAAGCGGTTATTACAAGGTATACGGTGAGCCCTTTAATAAATTCTGGTGCTGTACCGGTACCGGTATGGAGAATTTCTCCAAGCTGCAGGAAAGCTTTTACTTTGAGAAGGATAATGCGTTGATTGTAAATCAGTATATTTCCTCTACGGTTGACTTTAACGGTGTAGAAATTGTGCAGTGTGCAAATGTGCCCAAGTCAGATGTGGTGACCTTTACTATTAAGTCAGCCCTTGAGGGCAACTTGTTACTTCGTCTGCCTTACTGGCTGGCAGCACCCGCAACCGTTAAGGTAAACGGTGCGGCTTATGCTTACAGTGTAACCGGTGGAGAGAACGGAAAGGGATATGCGATTGTGGAGGGACCCTTCACGGCAGATACCACTGTTGAGATTACCCTTCCCATGAAGGTGGTTGCATACAACCTGCCCGATGGCAAAAATACATACGCCTTTAAGTACGGTCCTGTGGTACTGAGTGCCCTTCTTGGAACTACAGACATGGTGGACGGCAAGACCGGTGTAAACGTTACTATCCCCAGCAACCGTATTATTGAAGAGAAATATGTTCCCTCCGGCAGCGAGAGAATCCTGATTGCTGAAGGCAGTGTGGCAGAGTATATGGCTGACATTGAAAAGCACTTGGTACGTCAGGGTGAGGAATTGAGATTTGCGTTAAACGGCACGGATGCGAAGCTTACCTATGTGCCTCATTTCTCCCAGCACAAGGAGCGTTACGGTATATACTTTAAGTTTGTAGATGAGGATATGCTTGCTCTTGAAAGAGAGAGAAAGGAATATGAAAAGATTGATACGGTACAGCCCGGCTACGGTCAATATGAAAATGATGAGCTTCACAATATGACGGAGCAGGGTGCAGGTTCTGTAGGAACCACTCAGGGCGGAACCTCCCGTTATGCAAAGGAGGGCGGAAGCTTCTCCTACACCATGGAAGTAAATCCTGAGGGAACGGATTTGCTGGTAACCTTTAGGGAGGCTGATGCAGCAAAGGGTATTAAGCTTACCGCAGGGGATGTAACCATCTTTGAGGGTGTTCCTGAGAAAACCGACGAGAATGCCGGAGAGGACGGATACTTTGATGTACTGATTCCTATCTCTGAGGACGCTATGAAGCTTGCCGGCAAGAAATTCTACGACAGCCGCGAGCGCTCCATCCTAACCATTACGCTTCAGGGTATTGATGGCAAAGAATCTGCAGCGATCTGCCAGTTTATGTATACAGTTGTAAGAAAGTAAACATGTCACAATCTTTTGCCTTTATAGTAGTACTTATGTTATAATAATAAAATAATGTATTACAAAAACAGGAGGTCGTTTTTATGGGTATATATGCAAATCAGGTAGGTTATCCTTCAGCTGCCAAGAAGGTGGCAGTTTCAACCAAAGCTTGTAAGTTTCAAATAGTTTCCGCAGATACCGGTGAGGTGGCTTGGCAAGGCGAAAGCGTAAACGCAAAATATGACAGTGCGGCAGGGGAAGATGCCTTTGCCATTGATTTTACATCCCTTACAAAGCCGGGCACTTATTATGTACAGGCAGATAACGGAGAGAAGTCACATTCCTTTGTGATAGCGGATAAGCCTTATGTGCAGCTTCATAAGGATATGTTAAAGGCACTTTATTATCAGAGATGCGGCTGTGCATTGGAAGAAGAATATGCGGGCATTTATACTCATGAGGCATGTCATACAGCACCTGCCATCCTTTATGCGGATTTTGAGGCAAAGACTGAAAATCCCAATACCTTTGATATGACCGGCGGCTGGCATGATGCGGGAGATTTCGGAAGATATTCCACTCCGGCGGCAGTTGCAGTGGGACATCTTTTGTATGCTTATGAGCTGTTTCCTAAGAGTTTTCAGGACACCCTGCTTATTCCCGAGAGTGGCAATGATATGCCGGATGTGCTAAACGAATGTATGTATGAGCTTGAGTGGCTTATGAAGATGCAGGCGGAGGATGGTGGCGTATATCACAAGTTGACTGCTTATCGCCACGCGCCCTTTGTGATGCCACAGGAAGATTTGGATCAGTTTTTGATTTATCCTGTATCCTCCATGGCCGTGGCGGATTTTGCAGCTGTTATGGCACTTGCATCCAGAGTATATAAGGCTTTCAGACCTGAATTTGCAAAGAAAGCACTGGAGGCTGCAAAGAAATCATGGAAGTGGCTTTGTGAGAATCCTTATATTGGCTTTAGAAATCCGGAGGGAAGCGGTACCGGAGAATATGGTGATTACAGTGATGAGGATGAACGCTTCTGGGCAGCCTGCGAAATGTTGTGCGCAGATAATGAAAACAGCGAAGAATACATAAAGGCTATCAAGGAGCACGGAGACAAGGTTAGAAAGCTGGATTTCGGCTGGACAGATGTATCTGCACTGGGTTCGTTGTGTTTAATGACGGATGGGGAGAAACTTTGCCCTAAGGAACTTTTGGAAGAGGTTTCCCATACGGTGTTTACAGAAGCAGAACGTTTGCTTGGAATCCAGGCAAATATGGGCTATGGTGCAGCCATGGAACCGAACGATTATTGTTGGGGAAGCAATATGGTGGTATGTAACAGGGGAATGCTTCTTGCACTGTGCGCAATTAAGGCGGATGACGATAAAACAGCAGCCTATAAGGAAGGCGTATTGTCCCAGCTTCACTATCTGTTGGGAAGAAACGCGTTGGATTACAGCTATGTGACCGGTCACGGTGAACATGCTTTTAAGAATCCTCACAACAGACCTACCGCATGTGATGGTATTGATGAGCCCATGCCCGGATGGGTTAGCGGCGGTCCTAACAAAGTGCCCTGCGATGAAGCAGCAGTGGAACTTATTGAACCGGGGACACCGCCGATGAAGTGTTATGTGGATCACGTAGGCAGCTATTCCACCAATGAGATAACTATTTATTGGAATTCTCCGGCTATTTTTATGACGGCGTTTTTGAATTATTGAAGCAGATTATGTGAATTGGGACAGAAGAGGTTTAGAGGATGAAGCGAATTTATTCTTTGGATGTACTGCGTGTAGTAGCAACCATTTGTATTGTTTTTCATCACTATCAGCAGATTACAGGAGCGTTTTTTGAAGGCGGTCTGAATTTTTTTGGCGGCAGATTTGAATTTGGAATGGTGGTAGAGTTTTTCTTTGTGCTTTCCGGATTTTTGGCGTACCGCTATGTGGAAAATTTGGAGAAGCTTGGAGATTTTAAAACCTTTATCAGACATAAAATCATAAGACTGCTTCCTCTTATGGCAATAAGCGGTGTGATATACGAAGTTTTTTTGCTTTTGTACAATCATATCTGCAAGACTCCTTGGATGTTAGGAAACAATCTGACGGTTTGGGGCACCATTATCAATGCCTTGGGAATTCAGTCGGGCTGGGCTTTTCAAAACGGACTTGTAAACAATCCCACCTGGTATGTAAGTGATTTGCTGCTGTGCTATATTGTTTTTTATTTCCTGCTGTACTTAAGCCGCAAGAAGGACATACCTGTAATGTACTTGTTTACGGGCATGGTTTTCCTGGGAGCAGGTATCGTCACATATGGAATTGAATTGCCATTTATGAACATCTATACCTCAAAGGGATATTATGCATTCTTCTTCGGACTGATACTCGGAAGATTTTTGTACAACAGGGAAATAACCGCAAAGATGGCGGTGGTTAGTCTGCTGATTGCCGTGCTGGTACCTTATGGACTTGTAAATCATTTTTACTATTTTGAGCAGGGATTAATTTATCTTATGGCATTTGTATATTATCCTGCATTGATTATCCTGTTTTTGAGCAAGCCGGTGAAGAGGATTTTTGATTATCGTTTGTTCGGAGCACTTGGAGAAATTACCTACGATGTATATATCTGGCATGTGCCCATGATGCTGCTTATGTATGTGATATTTGAGCTATTGGCCGTGAATGTGAATGTACAGTCTGCGGTGGTGATGATGTTGTTTGCGGTAAGCATGTTCGGGGTGGGGACGGTATCCCACTATTTATTGGATTTACCCCTGCGGAAAAAACTTGATATGAAATTTGAAAAGAAAGTATAACAAAGAAAGCACAGAACAAACATTCGATTTTGTTCTGTACTTTTTATTTATATTCTGTTATAATCATTTCAGATATAGAGAAACTATTAAAAAATATGCTCGTAAAGGAGGCCCTTTCGTGGAGCATTCAGTTAATAAAACAACATTTAAACTTCATTCAGAATATCATCCCACCGGCGACCAGCCTCAGGCCATTGCAGAGTTGGTGGAAGGGTTTAAGCAGGGCAATCAGTTTCAGACTTTGCTTGGTGTTACCGGCTCCGGAAAGACCTTTACCATGGCGAATGTCATCGCGGCTCTGAATAAGCCTACATTGATTATAGCTCACAATAAGACGTTGGCAGGACAACTTTACGGCGAGTTTAAAGAGTTTTTCCCCGAGAACGCAGTAGAGTATTTTGTGTCCTATTACGACTACTATCAGCCGGAGGCGTATGTGCCGTCTTCGGATACTTATATTGCCAAGGATTCCTCCATCAATGATGAGATAGACAAGCTGAGGCTTTCGGCTACCGCATCCCTGACGGAGCGCAGGGATGTAATTGTGGTTGCCAGTGTGTCCTGCATTTACGGATTGGGAAGTCCTGATGAGTATCAGGACATGATTGTGTCTTTGCGTCCCGGTATGATAAAGGACCGCGACCAGGTGCTTAGGGAGCTTGTGAGTATCCAGTACACCCGCAATGACATGGATATGGGACGAGGCACCTTCCGTGTAAGGGGAGATGTGGTTGAAGTGTACCCTGCACAGGGTGGCGATTATTTTATCCGTATAGAGTTTTTTGGTGATGAGATAGACCGGATTGCGGAGGTGGAGCCTCTGACCGGTAAAGTGCATGCAGTGCTGAATCATGTGGCGATTTTTCCTGCTTCCCACTATGTAGTGTCTCAGGAGAAAATAAAGGCTGCCTGTGACAATATTGAGAAGGAGCTTGAGGAGCGGGTACGCTATTTTAAGGGCGAGGATAAGCTGATAGAAGCCCAGCGCATTGCGGAGCGCACCAACTTTGATGTAGAGATGCTCAGAGAGACCGGTTTTTGTTCCGGCATTGAAAATTATTCCAGACATCTAAACGGCATGCCTGAGGGTGCGCCGCCCATGACGTTGATGGATTTCTTTAAGGATGATTATCTGATTATTATAGACGAGTCTCATATGACCATACCACAGATTCGCGGTATGTATGCAGGGGACCGTTCCCGCAAGAATACACTGGTGGACTATGGTTTTCGATTGCCTTCGGCTCTGGACAACAGACCTCTCAACTTTGGGGAGTTTGAGGAACATATTGACCAGATGCTGTTTGTTTCCGCCACGCCTTCTGATTATGAGGCGGAGCATGAACTGCTGCGCACGGAGCAGATTATCCGTCCTACGGGTCTTCTTGACCCGGAGGTGGAGGTTCGCCCTGTAGAGGGACAGATTGATGATTTGATTGGTGAAGTTAACAAGGTGGTGGAGAAGCAGGGCAAGGTGCTGATTACCACTTTGACCAAAAGAATGGCGGAGGATCTTACGGATTACATGAAGGAAGTGGGTATCCGTGTGAAATACCTGCATTCAGATATTGATACCTTGGAGCGTGCGGAGATTATTCGAGACATGCGTCTGGATGTGTTTGACGTGCTTGTAGGAATTAATCTGTTACGTGAGGGACTTGATATTCCGGAGATTTCGTTGGTGGTGATTTTGGATGCGGATAAGGAGGGTTTTCTTAGGAGCGGAACCTCCCTGATACAGACTATCGGACGAGCAGCCCGTAACGCAGAGGGTCATGTGATTATGTATGCCGACGTGATAACGGATTCCATGAGGATTGCGCTGGATGAGACCAACAGGCGTCGTGAAATCCAGATGAAATACAATGAGGAGCATGGAATTACGCCCCAGACCATTAAGAAGGCTGTGCGCGATTTGATTAGTATTTCCAAGGTGATTGCTAAGGAGGAAATGCGTTTCGAGAAGGACCCGGAGTCCATGAATCGCAAGGAACTGGAGAAACTGATTGCGGATGTTCAAAAGAAGATGCAAAAGGCAGCAGCAGAGCTGAATTTCGAGGCGGCAGCAGAATTGCGTGATAAGATGATTGAATTAAAACAAAAGCTTCAGGAATTGGATGAAGAGTAGAAAGAGGTACTGTAATGGAAGAAGCAAAGAAAATGCGTCCCCGTGAATATATCAAGGTACGGGGGGCTTGTGAGCATAATCTGAAAAATATAGATGTGGATATTCCGAGAAATGAACTGGTAGTTCTTACAGGACTGTCAGGTTCCGGCAAATCCTCGCTGGCGTTTGATACCATCTATGCAGAGGGACAGAGACGTTATATGGAGTCTTTATCATCCTATGCGAGACAGTTTTTGGGCCAGATGGAGAAGCCTAATGTAGAGAGGATTGACGGCTTGTCCCCGGCAATTTCCATAGACCAGAAATCTACCAATAGAAACCCACGTTCCACGGTGGGTACGGTGACGGAGATTTACGATTACTTCCGTCTTTTATACGCACGAATCGGTATCCCTCACTGTCCCAAGTGTGGCAGAGAGATTTCCAAGCAGAGCGTTGACCAGATGGTGGACCAGATTATGGCACTGGAGGAAGGCACGAAGATTCAGCTTTTGGCTCCGGTAGTACGCGGACGTAAGGGCGAGCATGCTAAGGTGCTTGAACGGGCGAAGCGAAGCGGTTATGTACGTGTGCGTATTGACGGAAGTCTGTATGAACTGACTGAGGAAATCAGTCTTGATAAGAATATCAAGCACAATATAGAAGTAGTGGTGGATCGCCTTGTGGTGAAGCCCGGAATTGAACGCCGTCTTGCAGATTCCATTGAAAATGTTCTGGAGCTTGCGGAGGGCTTACTTGAGGTAGATATTATTGACGGTGAGCCCATGAATTTCAGCCAGAGCTTTTCCTGCCCGGATTGTGGTATCAGTATCAGTGAGGTGGAGCCCAGAAGCTTTTCCTTCAACAACCCGTTTGGCGCCTGCCCTGAGTGTGTGGGACTTGGTTACAAGATGGAGTTTGATATTGATTTGATGATACCGGATAAGAGCTTGAGTATCAGCCAGGGTGCCATTACGGTAATGGGCTGGCAGTCCTGTGCAGACAAGGGAAGCTTTACCAATGCTATTTTGCAGGCGCTTTGCAAGGAATATAAATTTGATTTAGATACCCCCTTTGAGAAGTATCCGGAGAAGATTCAGCAGATTTTGATAAATGGTACTAATGGTAAAGAGGTTGAGGTTCACTATACAGGTCAGCGTGGTACTGGTGTGTATCCCATTGCCTTCGAAGGTCTTATCCGTAATGTGGAGCGCAGATATCGCGAGACCTTTTCGGAATCCTCCAAGCAGGAGTATGAGACCTACATGCGTGTAACACCCTGTAAGGAGTGCAAGGGCATGCGCCTTAAGAAGGAATCTCTGGCAGTGACCGTGTGCGATAGAAATATTCATGAGATTACGTCATTGTCTATTTTACAGTTGCAGGAATTTTTGCAGACCATGCAGCTTACCAAGCAGCAGGAGCTTATCGGTAAGCAGGTATTGAAGGAAATTCGTGCCAGAGTAGGTTTCTTGGTGGATGTAGGATTGGATTATCTCTCCCTGTCCCGTGGTACGGCTACGCTCTCAGGAGGTGAGGCTCAGCGAATCCGTCTTGCTACCCAGATTGGTTCCGGGCTTGTGGGAGTCTGCTATATTTTGGATGAGCCCAGTATCGGACTGCATCAGAGGGATAATGATAAGCTGTTAAATACACTCAAGAATTTAAGGGATTTGGGCAATACCCTGCTTGTGGTGGAACATGATGAGGATACCATGCTGGCTGCAGATTATATTGTAGATATTGGACCGGGAGCAGGCTCCCACGGCGGTGAAATTGTGGCCTGCGGAACTGCGGAAGAAATTATGCGGGTGCCGGAATCCGTGACGGGACAGTATCTGAGCGGTAAAATGAGTATTCCTGTGCCGAAAGAGCGTAGAAAACCATCCGGATATATCAAGGTTTTGGGCGCAAGAGAAAACAATCTGAAAAACATTGATGTGGAGTTCCCTCTGGGTGTATTGACCTGTGTCACCGGTGTTTCCGGTTCCGGTAAGAGCTCTCTGGTGAATGAGATTCTGCATAAGCATTTGGCGAGGGATTTAAACCGGGCAAGATGTATTCCGGGTAAGCATGCCGGCATTGAAGGTCTGGAACAGCTTGATAAGGTAATTGATATCGACCAGTCACCTATCGGGCGTACCCCCCGCTCCAACCCTGCTACCTATACCGGTGTCTTTGACCAGATTAGAGATTTGTTTGCGTCCACGGCAGATGCAAAGGCAAAGGGCTACAGCAAGGGACGCTTCAGCTTCAATGTAAAGGGTGGACGCTGTGAAGCTTGCGGCGGTGACGGTATTTTAAAGATAGAGATGCACTTTTTGCCGGATGTTTACGTGCCCTGCGAGGTGTGCGGCGGTAAGCGATACAACCGAGAGACTCTGGATGTCAAGTATAAAGGCAAGAGCATTTTTGATGTGCTGGATATGACGGTGGAGGAAGCTCTTGGCTTCTTTGAAAATGTACCATCCATCCGACGCAAGATAGAGACTCTTTATGATGTGGGACTTTCCTATGTGAAGCTGGGACAGCCTTCCACGGAGCTTTCCGGAGGTGAGGCACAGCGTATTAAGCTTGCCACAGAGCTTAGTCGCCGCAGTACCGGCAAGACCATTTATATTCTAGATGAGCCTACTACCGGATTACATTTCGCGGATGTGCACAAACTGGTGGAGATTTTGCACAGACTGGCTGACGGCGGTAATACCGTAGTGGTAATAGAGCATAATCTGGATGTAATAAAGACAGCGGATTATATCATTGACATTGGTCCGGAGGGCGGTGACAGGGGAGGAACCGTGATTGCAAAGGGAACGCCGGAGGAGATTGTGAAGTGTAAGAAATCTTATACCGGGCAGTATGTGAAGAAGATGCTGGAGAGGAAATAATTTTCAACCCGCACCCCTAAAGTCAGCCCTATATTCAACCGATATATTAAACAGCTGATATAATTAAATTGTACATTGCATAAGCAGGGACGCAGTAATTTGGGCGGAGGGAACCGCTCTGATTGGCTGTGTCCATTTATTTTTTAAAATTTTATAAATCCTCTATGAAAATGGATTAATTTCGGTTATAATAGATGTTGTATGACTTAAAATGCGCAAAATATAACTAAAATAGATACCATTAGAAAGGGGTACAAAGTTTATGCAGTGTACAGATATCGGAATTGACTTGGGAACAGCAAGCATTCTTGTTTACATCAGAGGAAAAGGTGTTGTTTTAAAGGAGCCCTCTGTGGTTGCTTTTGATAGAGATACCAATAAGATTAAAGCAATTGGAGAGGACGCACGTTTGATGCTTGGTAGAACACCCGGCAATATCGTGGCGGTAAGACCTTTGCGTCAGGGCGTTATTTCTGACTATACCGTTACAGAGAAGATGATGAAATATTTCATCCAGAAGGCACTTGGCAAGAGAACCTTCCGCAGACCCCGTATTGCGGTGTGTGTACCCAGCGGTGTAACAGAGGTAGAGAAGAAGGCAGTAGAGGATGCAACCTATCAGACCGGAGCGAAAGAGGTTTCCATTATTGAGGAGCCTATTGCAGCAGCAATCGGTGCAGGAATTGATATTTCTAAGCCTTGCGGCAATATGATTGTAGATATCGGTGGCGGTACCTCTGATATTGCTGTTATTTCCCTGGGTGGTACGGTTGTCAGTGCATCCATCAAAATTGCAGGTGATGATTTTGATGAAGCAATTGTCCGTTACATGCGTAAGAAACACAATCTTCTGATTGGTGAAAGAACCGCAGAAGATTTGAAGATAAAGATTGGTTGTGCATATAAGAGACCGGAGGTTGATTATATGGATGTCAGGGGACGTAATCTGGTGACAGGTCTTCCCAAGACCGTAAGGGTTTCCTCCGAAGAGACAGAAGAGGCTCTCCGCGAAACTACTTCCCAGATTGTGGAGACTATTCACAGCGTTTTGGAGAAGACTCCCCCTGAGCTTGCGGCAGATATCGCAGACAGAGGAATCGTTCTTACCGGAGGTGGCAGCCTTTTGAGAGGTCTGGAAGATTTGATTTCTGCAAAGACAGGTATCAATACCATGACAGCTGAGGATCCTATGACTGCAGTGGCAATCGGTACCGGTAAATATGTGGAGTTCCTTTCCGGTTATCGTGATAACTAAGTAATACAGATACAAAAGATGGAGGTGGCATATGCTAAAAGGATTATATACAGCATACACGGGTTTGGTGAATGAACAGAACAGAATGGATATTATGACCAATAACCTTGCCAATGCCTCAACGGTAGGTTACAAGAAGGAGGGTTCAACAAGCCAGTCCTTTGATGACATCCTTACGGTGAAAATCAAGGATGCATCCGTGGGAGTAACTACCGTACAACGTACAGGTATCAATAATCCCGGCGTAAAAATAGGTGAGAATTATACCGACTATACCCAAGGGTCCTTTAGAAATACAGGGAATACTTATGATTTGGCATTGGCCGGAGAAGGCTTCTTTGCAGTGGAGTTTACCAATAAGGCAGGAGAGACTTCTACAAGATATACCAGAGCAGGACAGTTTACATTGAATAAAGATGGATTTTTGGTGACCCAGGACGGAGATTATGTATTAGACACCCAAAATCGAAGAATACAGCTTGATACATTGAAAGAAGCGGCGATTGATAAGTCAGGCAGAATTTCCCAGAATGGACAGGAAGTGGCTCAGATAGGTGTGTTTGATTTTGAAGATTATAATTATCTTGAAAAATACGCAGAGACTTATTATATCCCCGTGGAGGGCGCCAAGTTTACGGAGGCGGATGCAGAGATTCATTCCGGCTATCTGGAAATGTCCAATGTATCCACTGTTATGGAGATGGTGAACCTGATTAGTATTACCAGAGCGTACGAGTCCAATCAGAAGGTAATGCAGACCATGGACAGCAGTTTGGAAATTGCAGTGACACAGCTTGGAAGATTACGTTAAGGATAAGGGATTCCGGAAGGGAGTAAGGTATGGTACGCAGTTTATGGACAGCAGCGACCGGTATGGTTGCTCAACAGACCAATATTGATACAATAGCCAATAATCTGGCGAATGTAAACACCACGGGTTACAAGACCCAGACAAATGAGTTTAAGTCGCTTTTATATCAAAACATACAGACAAAGACTACCACAGCGAATGGAGAGAATAAGCCTACTCCTGCGCAGGTGGGTTTGGGTGTGAGAAATGCTTCCATATCATCCGTATTTAAGATGGGAAGCTTGCTTGCCAGCGAGAGCGACACTGCATTTGCGCTTGACGGAAAAGGTTTTTTTGCCGTGAGAGGTGCAGATGGTAATACATATTATACCCGCAACGGTAATTTTCAGTTTACATTGGCTACGACCGGAAACATGTTGGCTACAACGGAAGGTTTGCCTGTTTTGGATACCAAGGGAACACCAATTGTGTTAGATTCGAAATATGTAGTAAGCAATATTACCGTAAGTAAAGACGGCTCTCTTTGCTACCCGGATGAATCAAATAATCCACAGCCCATAGGAATACAGATTGGCGTGTTCCAATTTAACAATCCAAATGGCTTGGAAAAGCTGGCAGAGAGCTTGTATCAGCAGACTGCTGCAAGTGGTCAGGCAATCAATGAGGCTACAGATACCAACGTGGAAAAGACCAGCGTAATCCAGGGCTATCTGGAAGGTTCCAATGTGCAGGTAGTAGACGAAATGGTTAATATGATTGTGGCACAGCGTGCTTACGAACTCAATTCCAAAGCAATTACGGCATCCGACGAGATGCTTCAACAGGCGAATAACCTTAGGAGGTAATTATGGACATCGGCAATCTGACATCCGCTTACAGTGATATATACGCATCAGCATCCAATCAGACTGCGTCCAAGTTGGAAAATCAACTGAATGGTGATTATTCCAAGGCGACTGACAAAGAACTCATGGATGCCTGCAAGCAGTTTGAAAGCTATTTTTTAGAGCAGGTGTTTAAGGGGATGATGAAGACGGTTCCCAAGAGTGAGGACAGTTCTTCTTCCATGACTACCATGACAGATTATTTTGAGGATCAGATGATTCAGAATATAGCATCGGAATCCACGGAACAGAGTAGTTTAGGACTGGCTCAGATGTTGTATGAACAGATGCGACGTAATTATGGTTTAAGTGATGAACAAGTGCCCGAATAAGGGCACTTTCTATTTTCCGGCTCGGAAGCATATCCCTGATAGAATAAGAAATGAATTGGTGTGAAAGATATGGAAACAATAAACGGTTATGTAGAACATATTGTATTTCAAAATAGTGAAAACGGCTATACTGTTATGAACCTGATTGTGGAGGATGAGGGCGTTACCTGTGTGGGGATGTGTAAAGGTTTGACCCAAGGTGAAACCATAGAAGCTATGGGAGACTATATGGAGCATCCGGTATATGGCAGTCAGTTTAAGATAAGCAGCTACAAAACGGTGGCACCGAAGGACAGTGTCAGTATGGAACGTTATCTGGCATCCGGAGCGGTCAAGGGTGTGGGGGCAGCGCTTGCGGCACGTATTGTGAAAAAGTTCGGAGATGATACATTCCGCATTATTGAGGAAGAGCCTGAAAGATTGGCAGAGATAAAAGGCATCAGTGAACGCAAGGCAAGAGAGATTGCCGTGCAGATGGAGGAGAAAAAGGATCTGCGAGAAGCGTTGGTGTATCTTGGTCAATATGGTATTTCCAATACACTGGCGGTCAAGATATATGATACCTACGGTATGGCACTGTATGGAATTATGAAGGAAAATCCATATCAGCTTGCAGAAGACATTAACGGCGTGGGATTTAAAATAGCAGATGAAATTGCTGCTAAAATAGGAATTCATACGGATTCCGACTATCGTATCAGAAGTGGTGTTTTCTATACTTTGCTACGAGCAGTGGGAGAGGGACATTGCTATTTGCCTATAGATGTATTGTTGAGACGTTCGGAAGAGCTTTTAAATGTATCACAGGAACATATCCGACCGCAGATTGACAATATGGTGATAGAGAAAAAACTGGTGGCTAAGGGTGAGTGCGTGTATGCGGCATCCTACTACTATGCAGAGCTTTCCTGTGCCAAAATGCTGAATCAGTTGAATATTCCTCTGTGGGATGATTTTCTGCCTTCTCAGGAGATGGCAGTACGTAAAAGGCTGGAAATGATCTCAAAGGAACAGCAGATGGAGCTGGATGAACTGCAATTGCAGGCAGTGCTTGAGAGTATACGAAATGGTCTGTTTATTTTGTCGGGAGGGCCCGGGACGGGTAAAACCACTACCATCAATATGATGATCCGATACTTCGAGATGGAGGGACTGGATATTTTTTTGGCAGCGCCAACCGGTCGCGCGGCGAAGAGAATGACAGAAGCTACCGGATTTGAAGCGAGGACGATTCACCGGCTTCTGGAGTTGAACAGTGCGCTTTCTGATGAGGACACCAGAAAAGTAAGCTTTGAGCGGAATGAGGAGAATCCTCTTGAGACGGATGTCATTATCATAGATGAGATGTCCATGGTAGATATTTCGCTGTTTCAGGCATTGCTAAAGGCTGTTATGCCTGGCACCAGACTGATTTTGGTGGGGGATGTGGACCAGCTGCCCAGTGTAGGACCGGGACAGGTGTTGGGAGATTTGATAAGCAGCGGATGTTTTCCCATGGTGAAATTACAGAAGATTTTCAGACAGGCGGTAGAGAGTGATATTGTAATCAATGCCCATAGGATAAATAGGGGGGAGCAGATTGCACTGGATAACAAATCCAGAGACTTTTTCTTTTTGGAAAGAAGTGACATAAATGTCATTTATAAGCATATGATACAGCTGATACAGGATAAGCTGCCGGGGTATGTAGGTGCAACGCCATTTGATATACAGGTGCTTACGCCCATGCGTAAAGGGAATTTGGGGTGCGAGGTGTTGAATGGCATTTTGCAGAGATATCTGAATCCGTCGGGGCCGGAGAAGCGGGAGCATCTTGCAGGCGACACCATTTACCGTGAAGGTGATAAGGTGATGCAGATTAAGAATAATTATCAGCTGGAATGGGAGGTAATCAGCAAATACGGAATCCCCATTGACAAGGGACTTGGTGTTTTTAATGGGGATATGGGACGAATTGTTGAGATAAATGAGGGGACCTCTACTCTGGTTGTAGAGTATGATGAACACAGGAGAGTGACATATCCGTTTGCACTTTTAGAGGAATTGGAGCTTTCCTATGCCATAACCATTCACAAGTCTCAGGGAAGTGAGTACCCGGCGGTGATTTTCCCGTTGCTTACGGGTCCCCGGATGTTATTTAACCGCAATCTCTTGTATACGGGCATTACAAGGGCGAAGAATTGTGTTACGATTTTGGGCAGCAGTGATACGGTTCGCGGTATGATTGACAATGTCAGTGAAAACAGGCGTTACACATCATTGTCAAAGAGAATTGAGGAGTTGAGTGCGTTGTCTTTTACATGACATAACGATGGAGAAGGTCCGAAGGAGGACCTATGTGGAAGATATTTAAAAAGTACATTTTGCAGCTGTTGTTTCCGCTTAGATGCCCTGTGTGTGATGATATTGTGCGTCCGTATGGTGAGAAGATATGTGCGGGCTGTCTTGGCAGGCTAAAACCTATTACACCACCATGGTGCATGCAATGCGGCAAGAAGCTTTTAAAGGAGCAGGAGTATTGTAAGGACTGCAGGAAGGGCGGACACAGATATATCCGAGGGCGTGCGCTTTATGAGTATGGCAGTGCTGCGGATTCCGTATATCGCTTTAAGTATGGAGGCAGGCAGGAGTATGCGGATTTCTTTGGGGAAGAGATGGCAAAGTATCTGGGTGGTTTTATACAGAGCGTGAAGCCGGATGCCCTAATACCGGTTCCGTTGCATAGAAAGCGACAAAATGACAGAGGCTATAATCAGGCAAAATTGCTGGCGGATGCTGTGGGAAGACGTTTGAATATACCTGTTTATGACAGCTTTGTGTGCAGAGTGAAAAATACAATACCATTAAAAAAACAAAATCCAAAAGAACGTCAAAATAATTTGAAAAAGGCTTTCATTGTCAGGCAAAATGATGTAAAATTAAAGAAAGTAGTTTTAGTAGATGATATTTATACAACAGGCAGTACAATGAATGAAATCAGTGCAACGCTTTTGAAGTATGGCGTTTTGGAAATTTACTTTGTTACATTGACCTGCGGTGAGGGAATTTAATCAATACTAACGAACGGAGGAGCAAATTATGAATATTAGAAATTGCAGAAACTGTGGATGTATTTTCAATTATGTTACAGGAGCACCTTTGTGTCAGGCGTGTAAGGAAACGATGGAAGCGAAGTTTCAGGAAGTAAAGGAATATGTCAGAGCACATCCGGGTGTTAGCATTCCGGAGGTGTCAAGAGCTTGTGATGTG
Organism: uncultured Lachnospiraceae bacterium; assembly: GCA_945609985.1. Taxonomy (GTDB): domain Bacteria; phylum Bacillota; class Clostridia; order Lachnospirales; family Lachnospiraceae; genus Acetatifactor. Next base: position 27,968 of record CALYZQ010000019.1, read on the forward strand.
GAGGCTTCTCAAATTAAGGCATGGCTTCGTGAGGAGCGACTTGAGGTTACGGAGGGCTCTGCCATTTATTTAAATTGTGAAGGTTGTGGTATGCCCATCCGTTCCGGAAGATATTGTGATAAATGTAAAACACATCTTACTTCAGGATTCAGAAATGTCCTGCAGTCGAGCAGACCTCAACAGCAGCCTGTTCAGAAGAAGCCTGTGGATAGAGAGAATCCTAAGATGAGATATCTGTAGGAGGTTTTTGTATGTTGAATGAAGACCGAATCATACTGATGACAAAACTGGCGTCATATGAGGAGAGGGAAGGAAAGAAATATGTGGCAATCGGCAGTTATTTCCGCAGTGATTATCTGACTGTTCAGGTGTTGAAATCTGTGCTTAGTGCAGCGCTTGCATTTGTGATTGCGTTTGCTTTATATATTTTTTACGATTTTGAAGTATTCATGCAGGATATTTACAAAATGGATTTAATAGGCTTTGCACAAACAGTACTTATCTGGTTCGGTGTGACGGTGGTTGGTTACGGAGTGCTGGCTTATATCGTATACTCTTATCGATACGCGAAAGCGAAGAAGAGTTTAAAATGTTATTATCATAATCTAAAGAAGTTGAATTCCTTATATAATCAACAGCAATAGATAGTAACATTTATTTGGAGGATGGAATGACAACGTTACTGGAGATTCGAGAAAAAATAAAAGTGTTCTATGGTAGAAATGACGCATTTATTCTGCCAATTATCAGATTCCTGCTGGCTTTTTGGGTGTTTGCTACCGTAAACGGCAGAATGGGATATATGGCAAAAGTAGATAATGTCGCTATTGTTTTGATTGCAGCGTTGACCTGCTCATTTTTGCCAAACGGCTGTATGCTGCTTATTGCTGCAGTGTTCAGTCTGCTTCATATGTATGCTATGTCTATGGAAGTGGCATTGGTCGGATTGTGTGTGTATCTGATACTGTTTTTGATCTTTTTCAGATTCGATTCCAAGGAATCATTGGTGGTAATGCTGACAGCACTTCTATGTGTGATGAAACTGCCCTATATTATGCCCATTGTTATGGGATTGATAGGCACTCCTATATCAGCAATTGCTATTGGCTGTGGCGTAATTATTTATCATTTATTACAGACGGTAGTCACTGCTGCGCCTACTATTGCGACTATGGAAGAGGCAGATGCGACCGGTAAAATCAGAGTGATTATTGACGGGCTGTTGAATAACAAAGAGATGCTGGTAATGGTTACGGCATTTGCAATTACGGTGATTGCAGTGTATTTGTTACGCAGGCTGGCAATTGATTATGCATGGTCTATCGCCATGGTATCCGGTGCTATGATTAATATGATTATTCTGTTGGTGGGAGATTTACTTTACGATATCAATATATCCGTGCTTTCAGCAATATTGGGATCTGTAGTAGCGATACTGGTAGCGAAGATTATAGAATTCTTCCGTTTTTGCGTGGATTACAGCAGGACGGAGAGAGTGCAGTTTGAAGATGATGAGTATTATTACTATGTGAAAGCGGTGCCCAAGATGATGGTTTCGGTACCTACCAAGACTGTAAAGAAAATTAACACACAGAGAAGACCGGCAATGCCTGCTCAAAGAAGTGTTAGTTCAGGAGCCGTAACAATGAGAAAGACCGTTGAAGAAAAGAACAAGACAGATTACGAAGAATTATTCTAAATGTAAGGATTGAGGCAGAATGGAATGGCTTGACAAATTATCCGATTATTTTAAGAATGTCAGCATGTATAGGACAACAATGGATATTGGTGATTTTATAGAAATATTAATCATCGCTCTTTTGTTGTACTATATTTTGGTGTGGGTAAAAACCACCCGTGCATGGACATTGTTAAAGGGTATTATTGTTATTTGTATTTTCCTTTTGCTTGCTGACTTCTTCCAGATGACGACCATACTTTGGATTGCGCAGAATGTCTTGGGATTTGCGGTTACCGCGCTTATTGTGGTTCTGCAGCCGGAGCTTAGAAAGGCATTGGAAGAACTGGGTAATAAAAAGCTTTGGGAGTCAGTGATTCCGTTTGAAACAGGAAAAAGAACAGAGAGCCTGTTCTCTGAAAATACGATTAATGAGATTGCCAGAGCATGTGTGGAAATGAGCAGGGTGAAAACCGGCGCATTGATTCTGCTTGAACAGAAAGTTTCCCTTAAGGATTATGAGACAACCGGTATAGAAGTTGATGCTCTGGTGACAAGCCAGCTGCTGATTAATATTTTTGAACATAACACACCGCTTCATGACGGTGCGGTGATTATCCGTGGGAACAGGGTTAGCGCAGCAAGCTGTTTCCTGCCCAGATTGTCGGATAATTTGGGACTGAGTAAGGAACTTGGTACGAGACACCGTGCGGCAGTAGGTGTTTCTGAAGCGACGGACTGTATTTCGATTGTTGTTTCTGAGGAGACGGGTAAAATCTCCCTTGCATGTGGAGGCGAATTGGAAAGAAATCTGGATGGAGAAAAACTGCGCATGCAGATGCGTAAGTTCCTGATAAAGGAAGAGGATGACAGTAAGTCAAAACGTAAAAGAAAGGGAAGGAGCAAGACGAAGGAATGAAGAAAAAACTAACGCACAACTTGGGTCTTAAGCTTTTATCCCTGGCACTTGCGTTTGTTCTGTGGTTTTTGGTGATTCAAATTGAAAATCCCAAAGATACCACTACGTTTACGAATATTCCTGTTAAACTGATAAATACGGAATTATTGGATGAACAGAACAAGGTATATGAAGTGATTAATAATACGGATACGCTTCGCCGTGTGACGGTAAAGGCGGCAAGAAGTATTACAGATCAGCTGAGAGCTGAGGATATTGTGGCGGAAGCAGATGTTTCCCGAATTACGGATATCAATACGGTTGCAATCAATTTTTATGTACAGAATGCTGCTGTTGATTCTATAGAAGGAAGCCATGATTTGGTCCGCTTAAATGTAGAAGAAAAACTGAGCAGATGGGTTGGTCTTACCTATAATACTGTGGGAGAAGTGGCGGAGAATTACATTATTGCAGGTGTGACTCCCGACCAGAACAGGATATTAGTGACGGGACCGGAATCCGTGGTAGAAAAAATCAGCTATGCCAAAACAGAAATTGGTGTGGCAG
>CALYZQ010000020.1 GCA_945609985.1 uncultured Lachnospiraceae bacterium
CAATCTCTACATACCTCTGCAACATCTACATATGCAGGTCTGATATTTGTATCTATCATAGGTTTCTCCCTCCTTTCCGTTTTTTGTTAGAACCTTTTATGGTTCTGTGGAATAATTGTATTATAAGAACCTTTTTAAGTTCTGTCAAGAGTTTTTCAGAACTTTTTTTGGTTCTTTTCTTTTTTCGCATTCTGTGGTACAATAGATAAAAAATAGAAGAGGAGTTGAGTTTCCATGACACAAGGTCAGAGAATTCGCTTTGTTAGAGAATTCAGACATATGACACAAAAAGAGCTAGGACTGGCTTGTGGCTTCCCCGAAGCATCTGCAGATGTCCGCATACGCCAATACGAAAGTGATCAAAAATCACCCAAGAAGGATGCCCTTGAGCTTATTGCTGCAGCTCTGAGAGTAAATATCTATTCTTTGAATAATTACACAACTGCAAATGCTACCGATATTTTGGAAAGCCTCTTTTGGATGGAAACTTTCGGTCTTTTAGAGTTGTTCAAGCTGGAGCAGGTGCGAGAACCGGATGAGGATTGGGTTATCAGAGGTTCCTACAATGAGCCGAACTATTTCCAATACCATGCACCTATTGGAATCACTGTGAAATACAATCTTGTGAATGAATTTATGCAGGAGTGGTATACCCGATATATCGAGTACCATCAGAATATCATTTCGAAAGACCAGTACACGAACTGGAAATTGAATTGGCCTAATTCATGTGATAGTACTAAGGATGGTCATGTAGATTGGAAGAATATATAGAGTTTAGATAATCTACAATATCTTCTCTTGATAAAATAATTTGTGAACTCACTTGCCGGTTGAACTCCCTAAAATAAGCAGTTATTGTAATTCCACAAAAGGGAAGCTATGATACAACTATCAGCTGATAGAATCATTACGGAGGATTTCAACTATGGATTTAAATTTAGGAAGTGTTATCAAACGATTACGTACAGAACACTCAATAACGCAAGAAGAATTGGCAGAGTATTTAGGAATCTCTTTTCAGGCAGTAAGTAAATGGGAAACCGGAACCACTTTGCCGGACATTACATTGTTACCAAAATTGGCAGCTTTCTTCGGCATCAAAATTGATGAATTATTTTCCATTAATCATGAAGACGAATTAGAGCGAATTGATACCATGTTACAAAGGGAAGCCATGACCGACCAAAATTATTCCTATGCGAAACGCATTTTAGACGGAATTTTGCACGAAAATCCGAAAGATGTAGACGCCATGAAGCGGTATGCTAAAGTATACTTAGCAAAGACCAATACAGATTTACTAACAGCAGGCCGGATGTTGGAAAAGGCAATAGAACTCAGCCCGTTAGACGAGGAAATTTACTCTTTATATCGCAGTGTACGTGGTGGCAGTGAATACAAGCATCATAGCGATAATGACTGGTTTATCCGGGTATGCGAACCCTACGCGAGAAAGTATCCGCAGAACTGTAGATTGTATCGTATGCTGATTGAAGCAATGATTAGCAAAAAGTATTTCAAAAGAGCCAAAGAACTGCTTGATGTGGTTCAGTTTGAAGGCGAAGACAAGTATATGAAGGAAGTTCTTCTCGGAGATATTGCTATTGCAAACGGAAATGTAGAGACAGCAAAAGAAATCTGGCATACTATTCCTAATGATGACTGGTTAGGACAGTATGAGGTGGGTGAACGTTTTAATCGTCTCAATGAATATGAGGAAGCCATTGAATGTTTCAATAATGCATATAACGCCCAAACCGCACCACATAAGATGGATATGATGTACTCGTTAGCGTTTTTATTTAAAAAACTTGGCCGTTTTGCAGAAGCCAAGAAAGAATGGGAACTTATTATCGAAGCCTTGATTTCAGAATACGAAACACCTGAAGACGATAATGATATCGAATGGGCAAAGCGCGAAATCGTACAGTTAGAGCGATTAATAGGAACTAAATAGGTTAGCTATATCAAATGCCGCAGAGGAATTCTGCGGCATTCACACTATACAAACTCAATTCTTTCTATCAATAACTTGATAAAATTATTAGAAACCAAATTTCAAAATAATAAGAAAAATTCCTCGCCATGCCTTGTAAACTCTGGCAGACTGAATTCAACATAGTCTTCATTCAAACACTCAATTAACAGAGATTTGAATATCTTTTGCCAAGAAATGCTGATCAGATATCTTCTCAAACACCAGTAACTGCGGAACAGCATCTCTGCTTCCGTCTTCATATCGGCGTGGTATTTCCAGAAACATAATAATATGTCCGTTCACAGATTCAATAGAGTAAGGATTTGCCACAAGATGCGGCTCCGGGATTGTTGCCTCCAGATATAAACACCCCTTCGTCCATCCCTTAAGAAACCAGTACGGTTCCCCGTCCTTTGGAAAATACAGTTCGTGCCAAACAGAATTTTCTGCCTCAGGACATTTCTGATATCCGTAAACAAATTGTTCTTTGCTTGGAACAATGTCTCGGATTTCCCACTTACCAACGGCAGCTTCATCATTCTTAAATACCTGTCTTTCTATCATCGGATCCATACATCTCACCTTTTTACATACAGGGATTTTCAGTTCTACCGTTCCGTCCTCGTAATAGATTTCATAAGAAGCCCCAATGATTTGGTAATCGATTTCGTGAATTTGGGACAGCATGGATTGATAGCCATCGTCAAGTTGCTCCCGTTTGCAAACCAAAGTTGCCAGCTCTCCTGAAAAAGTAAGCGTCTTCTCCTCATATCCCAAAGACTTTGCAAGTCCGCCGGTAATTTCCACGCATATGGCAAGGTCAAGGTCTTTTTCACGATATTCCATCTCATAGTTCACAATCACAGTACGTGCACCAATCAATTGCTTTGGCAGGGTCTCCTTCATTTGCGCAAGCGTTGCCTCAGCCTCGGCTTTGGTTACATACATCTTTCTTTGATAAGCGACACGAATGGTGTCACCGCTTCGAATAGCCATAGGAAACATAGTCCTCTCCCCTTCCGATAATGATTTCCTAATGTGATTTAGTTTCTTCAACTGTAATGAAAGTTCCTTTGATTTTTCCTCAATTTCTGCGCACTTGGCATCTACCAATGCAAAAATATCCTCGTCCGTACTCGCATGCAGATGCTTTTTTATTTCCTCCAGAGAAAAACCAAGCTCTTTGAGTGAGATAATGCGATTGCAATCGGCAATCCTTTCGGCAGAATAGTAGCGATAGCCCGTAAAACGGTCAATTTCGTCCGGAACAAGCACGCCTTCATTGTCATAGTACCGCAGTGTTTTGACCGGGATGCGGCAAAGCCGTGATAATTCACCAATCTTGTACATATCAGCACACCTTTCTTTCGAATTTGTTCTGCGAAACAGCACTATTTCGCTTTACAGCTTGGTTATAACATTACAGTTAAGGGGAGAGTCAAGAGGAGTTATACCTCTATTTTCAAAAAACGCTCAAACCTCACGGTCCGAGCGTTTTTCTTTAAGGAGTTATTGACCCCATTTCAAAATACATATTCAAATCATTCCGTCAACAAACTGGCAACACATTTTTGCAACCAATTTGCAACCACGCTTCCCAAAAATCCAGTGTTTTCAGGCATTTCCAGCGTTTTTCTCCTATTCGAACTCTATCGTAGCCACAGGCTTCTTAGTAATCTCATATACCACTCTGTTGATGCTGGTAACCTCTGCTGTGATTCTATCCGCAATCTTCTCCAAGATATCGTAATCGATTCTCTCGATAGTTGCGGTCATGGCATCGATTGTGTTTACGGCACGGATGACACACATGTAACCCATGCTTCTTGCGTTGTCGCGCACGCCAACTGCCTTGAAGTCAGGGATTACGGTGAAGTACTGCCATACCTTCTTGTCAAGGCCTGCCTTCGCAAACTCCTCACGAAGGATTGCATCAGCTTCTCTAAGAGCACCCAGACGCTCTCTGGTGATGGCTCCGAGGCAACGAACACCAAGTCCGGGACCGGGGAAGGGTTGGCGATATACCATCTCAGCAGGTAAACCAAGCTCAACACCGCAGGCACGAACCTCGTCCTTAAACAGCTGTGCAAGGGGCTCAACCAATGCAAACTGCAAATCCTCAGGAAGTCCGCCTACATTGTGATGGGACTTAACTGCCTTAGCTGTCTTGGTACCGGATTCAATGATATCGGGATAGATGGTACCCTGTCCCAAAAATTCGATACCGTCAAGCTTTCTTGCTTCTTCTTCAAATACGCGGATAAATTCGCCGCCGATAATCTTTCTCTTCTGCTCAGGGTCTGCCACACCTGCCAATTTATCAAGGAATCTGTCTGTTGCATCCACATAAATCAAGTTAGCATTCAGCTGGTTCTTGAATACCGCTACTACGTTCTCAGACTCATTTTTACGCATCAGACCATGATTTACATGTACACATGTAAGCTGGTCACCGATTGCCTTTAATAACAATGCTGCCACAACGGAAGAATCCACACCGCCGGACAACGCCAACAGAACCTTCTTGTCACCAACCTGGCGACGTACCAATTCAACCTGATCTTCAATGAAATTCTTCATATTCCAGTTGGCTTCTGCTTTACACTCATCGAAGATAAATGCCTTTAACTCTGCATCGGAAGGAAGTGTATCATACTTCTTCGCGCATTTAGAGGTAGGATAATCAACAGAAATCATAGGAATTCCGCAACCATAAAGCTCATCAGCTACTTCTACAGCTGCTCCGTCTACTACTCTGTTCTCACCACCATTTAACACAATACCCTTAACGTTCTCAAGCTTATTAAGCTCGTCTAAAGTAATGTCGTGTGGATGAATCTCACTGTATACACCCATGTCACGAATCTGACGGGCGATTACGGTATTTTCTGTGCTACCAAGGTCAAGAATAACAATCATGTCCTGTTTCATAGTTTTTCTCCTCATATAATAATGAATAACAGCTAACTACTTACAATAACCACCTGTTTTCAGATGGTACTGATACATTATAACGTAATCTTTTTCATTTGACAACTAAACTTATTGGCTTTTTTTGACGTTTTTTTTGGTAATTTTGCTGTTTTTCAAAATAAAATGTATAAAAAAATAAATTTTTTATTTGCATATTTTCAAATCTGTGCTAAAGTGTTATTGTCAGTTTATGATATAAATCTATTCACAAGGGAGATTTAAAAATGAAAAAAATTTATGAAGGAAAAACCAAAGACGTATATGGACTTGACAATGGAAATGTTATGCTGAAGTTCAAGGATGACTGTACCGGCAAGGACGGTATATTCGATCCCGGCGAGAACAGCGTAGGACTTACTATCGAAGGTATCGGCAAGGCAAACCTTGAGACCTCCATTCACTATTTTGAATTGTTAAAGGATGCAGGTATTAAGACTCACTATGTAGGTGCTGACATTGACAACGCTACCATGGAAGTTCTTCCTGCTACCGTATTCGGTCATGGTTTGGAAGTAATTTGTCGTCTGGTTGCTACAGGAAGCTTTATCCGCAGATACGGCGAGTACATTGCAGACGGTACTGTTTTGGATGGTGGCTATGTAGAGTGTACCTTCAAAAATGACGCTCTCGGCGATCCTCTTGTTACAGGCGAAGGTCTTGCAGCACTTGGCATTATGACCCCTGCTATGTTTGAAAGCATGAAGGAGCAGACCTTAAAGATTACCAAGATTGTTGCAGACGATTTGAAGTCTATCGGTCTTGATTTGTGGGATATCAAGTTTGAGTTTGGTTATAACAATGACGAAGTTATCCTGATTGACGAAATCGCTTCCGGAAACATGCGTGTTTACAAGGACGGCAAGATTGTTGATCCCGTAGAGCTGACCAAGTTAATCTTAAACAGATAATAATGAATTAATGCAGGGCTGCCGCAGTAATTGCGGCAGCCTTTTTGTGTGGGCGGAGGAGCAGGGAGGGGCGACGGACACCATAATACAAGCAGCGCATTCTGAGCACGCCGGTCCTTAGCGAGGTAATTGCATTGTAAGATGCAATTAAGCGAGCTTAGTACCGTTGCGATGCGAAGCATAGCGGAAGCGTGCCTGCGGCTATTATGGTGTCCGTCGCCCCCCCTGCTCCTCCGCCCACACAAAAGGCCCACAGAACTTTCGTCCTGCAGGCCTGCTTCATTCTATATTACTGCTGCAACTTCTTAACTTCCACATCAAGGCGTTCCATGATGTTCATCAAATGCTCCACGCTCTCCAAGTTGCGGTTACAGTTAAACAATGTCTCATTTGCACTTGCCGTAACCTCTTCGGTAACAGCAGAAACGTTGTCAATATTCTCAACCACTCTGGTATTTGCAACAGCAACCGCATCCACTGTCTGCTTCAAGCCGTCTGCCTGTTCAAAAATCACCTTCGTACTTGCCTGGATCTTATCGAAGTTTTCTGCTGTATGCCCCACATACTCATTCTGCTGTCTGTTGCTCGCCAGCATTGCTTCCATTGCTTTGGTTACTTCGTTAATGGAGTTGGTAATATCTTCAATAAGCTTATTAATTTCACCGGTAGCACTGTTAGTCTGTGCAGCCAGATTAGAAATCTCGCTTGCAACCACTGCAAAACCGCGTCCGGCTTCACCTGCTCTTGCAGCCTCAATACTTGCATTTAATGACAAAAGTGCTGTCTGGTTAGCAACATTACTGATAAGTCCTACGATAATCTGCATCTGATCCGCATTAGCTTTCAGGCCTTCCATTTCCTTCGTTGCCACTTCACTGGCATCTTCAGATACCTTCACCTGTCTGGTCAAATCGTTCATCATGGCATGACCTGCATCCAGATTCTCTTCAGTACTTGCAAGCTCATCCACAATCTGACCGGTAGCGGTCTTTACATTTTCAATATAATTTGCAATCTCATTGGTGCTTTCCTGCTGCTCCATGATAGCCTGTACCGTATCATTGGTACCGTTTGTCAAATCCTCCATGGAACGCTGGGTAACATCAATTGCCTTATTCAGGGATTCGGTTTCACCCGCTGCCTCCTCAATACCGGAGGTAATATTGGCTGCAACATCAAGAGTGGTCTGTAAAAGCTTCTCAGATCTCTCTTTTTCCTTATCTGCTTTGTCAATGTTGGCCTGACCGATTTTCATAACCTTATTGATTGCTAATACTGCAAAAATACAAGTCAAAGCTATACACGCCAGCATAATCTCCATATTAGTCAGCGGTTCCGGAGAAAGTCCTGTAGTAGTGATTCTCTTAATTAACAGCGCAATATTAACCACAAACGCACCGGCACCCAATATCACGGAAACCTTAAAATCAACATACACAATGAAAACACTGAAAATAACCAATACATAACAGAAGGACAAATCCGATGTAGTATTCATCATAATATATGTATAGAATATCAGAAAACCAATCGCCAGAATATAGCGAACAAGCTTTGCATCCTGTTTCTTCAAGAAAATAAATACGGCAATTACACAAGGTGCTATACACAAAACCACCATGACGGCATAAGATACTATATCTCTTACACCCTTTACAACCTCAAGGAAATAAGCTAAGCACAGTACAACATCCATGATACCTACACCTGTTAACGCTGTCTTATTTCTGCTCGCTTCTGCATTCTTAGTAACTGACAAATCAACATTTATCTTTCCCATATGTCAGTCCTCCTCTTCATTTGTAAACTTATTTATAATTATACTATAAAAGTTATCTCTTTTTCAATATATTATTATGCATTTTCAGACATTTTTCAGGGCAGGCGTCCACACACTGACCACATTTGATACACTCCGCCGAAACTGATATCTCCTCCGGCGATAAATTCACAGGGCATGCACGCTTGCAAGCCATACACGAGGTACATCCCTCCTTATTCCACTGTATCTGTACAAGACTGAAACGGTTAAACCAGCCGTAAACTGCTCCCAAAGGACACAGATACTGACAAAAGGGTCTGTAGATTTTGACTGACAACAATACCAGGAAAAGAAGCAAGCCCAGCTTCCAATAAAACAGACCGCTTATTTGTGTGCGCAGTCCTTCATTTGCGCCAAGAAGGGGAATTGCCCCCATGAAAGTTCCGGAGGGGCACAAAAACTTACAGAATGCAGGAATCTTAACAAAGCCTGTAAACAAAAATGCCGAGCCTGCAAATACAAGTCCGAAAAGCACCAGATACTTGCCGTATTTGAAAACTTTGTGAAATGGCAACTGTTTGCGCTTGCGAAACAGAGGAATTTTGTGAAATAAATCCTGCAACAGACCAAAGGGGCAAAGCCAGCCACACACAAAACGTCCAAAGATACTGCCGAAAATAAAGAGAAATCCCAAGGCTGCAAAGGGCACGCGAAAACCGTTTCCGTTTAACGCAGACTGCAATGCTCCCAGAGGGCAGGCACCTACCGCACCCGGGCAGGAATAACAATTAAGTCCCGGCACACAGGTATATTTCAGATTCCCTTTATAAATCTTTCCCGTCAGATACCCGTAAACATACCCATTGGTCACTATAGTATAGATGACCTGAAATAATAATCTGATATTCTTTTGTTTTGAACGCTTCATAAACCATCCTTCTTTAGCCGATTCCGATACATTCCAGGCAAATCATGACTGCTTTTCGGTACATATCCTCAAGCTGTCCCCCGTGAATTCCCTGCAGTAAAAACATGACTCCCACTACCACTCCTGCCATCCAAAGCGGAATCTTATGAAATACATTACTGATTTTTTTCCAAAAGGTCATCTATAATTTCCTCCCAGGTCTCCTTTGACTGTGCACCTACCACATAGCCAAGTACCACTCCGGACTTATTGACAAAAAAGGTAGTAGGAACCGCATCCACTCCATTTACCAAATTGAAATACAAGGATTCGCTGAGCACCAGATGCGGATAATTTGCCTTGGTATGCTCAATCAATGCCTTTGCATACTCCACGTCATCTCCCTCCATCACATCACTGATAATTCCAATCATCTGGAAATCAGCCTTGTCATAAGCTGCCGCAATCTCTCCCAAATCCGGCATTTCCTGCAGACAGGGATTGCAATAGGTCGCCCATATATTCATCATGGTAAGCCTGGAATCTGCAAATATGTCAGAGGTAATTTCCTCTCCCTCCACCGTCTTTGCAGTGAAGGTAAGAATGTAATCTTCTCCCTCGTCAACATTTTCACTGTTTTCTCCCGAAACATTTTCCGCCTGCTGAGCGTTTGTATTATCTTGTACCTCTTTATCCGCAGAACATCCTGTTAGCAATAGTCCCGCCGCTACCAAGCAACATAATATTTTAATCTTCATAATATTCTCCATTCTTAGATTTGTACTTCTATCATATAATAAATCGCTCATTACTTCAATGTAAATCCATGGAAAAGTTGACTGCCGGAAAAACGGGGAGGTTGGGATATATGATAGCCGCAGTGCACTGTGAGCACGCTGACCCTTAGCGAGGTATAAGACGCCATTTGCGTCTTCGAGCTTAGTGCCGCTGCGATGCGAACCGTAGCGAGAGCGTGCCTGCGGTATCATATATCCCTGCCCACCCTCTTTCCTCGGCACTCGATTTTTCCTACACAATTTTCATAGAAGAAGGCGCGGTTAAAACCGCGCCTTGCATATCTTAGAGATTAAAATATTTATCAAACTCCGCAGGATGAGGAATTGCAGACATCTGCATACATTCCTTTCTCTTAAGTGCAATAAAGTTCTTGATCAGGTGCTCAGGGAATACGCCGCCGGCAGTCAGGTAATCATGGTCTGCCTCCAATGCATCAAGTGCATCCTCCAAGCGGGTCGGCAGTGAAGTGAGCTTTGCCTTTTCCTCATCTGATAAGGAGTACAGATTTACATCGTAAGGTCCCCAGCCGCACTCATGAGGATCAATCTTATTCTTGATACCGTCGATACCTGCCATCAACAGCGCCGCATAGCACAGATAGGGGTTACAGGTAGCATCCGGGTTCCGGATTTCAAAACGGCGCAAATTGGGAGTCTTTGCATAAGCAGGAATACGGATTACCGCACTTCTGTTGGAGGTTGCATAACCTACCGTTACAGGTGCTTCAAATCCGGGTACCAGTCTCTTGAAGGAGTTGGTGCTGGGGTTTGTAATTGCACACAGGGATGCAATATGCTTAAGCAGACCACCCATGAAATAATGCGCTTCTTTGCTTAAGTGGGAATAACCGTCGTCATCGGAGAATACAGGCTGTCCGTCCTTTAACAGAAGCATATGTACATGCATGCCATTACCGGCCTCGCCGTAGACGGGTTTGGGCATAAAAGTCGCTACCTTACCATACTTTAATGCGGTATTATGAATGACATATTTAATCATCATGGAAGCATCCGCCATCTTGGACATCTGTCCCAGCATGGGCTCAATTTCAAACTGTCCTGCCGCACCTACCTCCGGATGATGATACTTAATTTGGATACCCATCTTCTCAAGCTCCAGGCACATCTCGGAACGGCACTCATAGGTACTGTCAAAGGGTTTGGCAATGTGATAATTTTTCTGATGAGCAACCACCACGCCCTGGCCCTGCATATCGCTGTTCCAGTATGCCTGCTCTGCATCCACATTCATTCCTATGGAATTGGGTCTTACAGACCAGCCTACATTGTCAAACATATGGAACTCAAATTCCGGCAAAATCAACATAGTGTCTGCAATATCACACTCCTTCATATACTGTTCTGCAGCAAGTACAATATTTCTGGGATACTGGTCCAGAGGACGATTCTCGGGATAATCAATAACCATTGCATTTCCCGTGATAGACAATGTAGGAATCTCACAATAGGGGTCAATCATTGCAGTATCCAAATCAGGGATAAACACCATGTCGCTCTTCTCAACTACTGCATAGCCATAGTTGGAAGCATCAAAACCGATACCGTTTTTCATGGTGTCGGGAGTAAATTGTGACGCAGGAATAGTCACATGTCGGAATTGACCATTAATGTCCACAATCTAAAGTCGACCATCTTAATGTCCTGTTCCTTAATAAGTTTGATAATGTCTTCTGTTGTTTTTGCCATAATATCCTCCATTTGTATTTTATTCAGCCTTGCGACTCTTTTTCAGTTTCTTCGCCGTATACATCTTCTTATCAGCCTGCCTGATGCACTCTTCCAAATATGTCCTCTCGTTTACTTTAAAGACTTCATAGCTGTGACTAAAAGATAATCTTGCCCGATGTCCCTGACCTTCGTTGAATTCTTCAACTCCCCGATCAACCTTAGCCCAATAATCCTCAACCTCGCTTTTATCAAAAATAGCACCTAATACCACAAATTCATCGCCGCCATAACGGACAACATAATAGTAATCTGCATATTTTTGCAAGATTTCCGCAGCCGCAGCAATAATACGGTCGCCTTCATCATGTCCAAATTTATCATTTACAGTTTTAAGACCATCCAAATCCACAAAAGATACCTGCATCTGAATATTGGACAACATACACTCTTCTTTGATTTCTGCAAAAAACCTATCCATACCGAATCGGTTGTAGGCACCGGTTAAAGAATCTCTGATATACATATCATCCAGACTCTTCATGGCATTGCGAAGCATGCTCTGTCTGCGGATATTCTCAACAGAATTACTCATTGCAATAAGCCAGCTTACATATAACGGATTGGCAATCGGGAAAACACTGTCCACAAATACATAATAGCCAAAGGTACGCTCCCTATAATGCATGGGCGAAAACAGATACATTTTCCCACCCGTATTTTCTTTAAACATATCGTCTAATGCGTATTTTGATTCAAAGGGATGTCTGTTAAAAAAAACTCCGTCGCGGTATGCAGCCAGCACCTTCACGGTTGGTGAATAAACAAACCTTTTCTCAGTTCCCATTTCCTCCTGCTCCATAACAACTGTACGCAAGAAGTTTTTTACAAAATCATTATTGACGCAACAATAGAACTCCGGAGGATTAAGCTTTGCGATAAAGTCCTTCATGTTCTCAATCCAGTCCTCTATCATAACTCCCTCAATACTGTTCTTTTCAAAATCTATCAACTGATGAATCATTTTCCTTTGAATGATATCCGCTCTGTTAACATATCCCAGACGTTCTTCTTCATTTTCTATGGAGTCATGTTTACAACCACAGCTTTCTCCCAGTACCACTTCATCAGGAAGCAAAAGTTCTTCTGCAACCTCCACACCATCTATGATATCCAGAATAGTCCTGCATGACTCTGCACCCTGTTTCCTGTTTTGACAGCGCATCGTAGTTAGTCTTGGGAAATGTATCTGCCCTTCTAATGTATAATCATATCCTGAAATCAACACATCCTCCGGAATGCAATATCCTCTCTGCATAAATATCTCGCAGATAGTGGATGCCATCGTATCATTTGCACAGACTATTGCCTCCGGCAAGGGTTCCTTGGATTGTAAGATCTCCTTCGCCGCCAATGTAGCTCCCGTCACGTAAAAGTCTCCGGGACTTACTCTTTCAGGCACAACCGGAATACCATGCTCTGTAAGCACATCTACATACGCTTGGTAGCGTGCTTCCGCATCCGCATTCCCCTCAACACCCTTTACAAAATGAATGCGTGTAAGCTTATGTTCCACTACAAAATGCTCAACCATTTCTCTCATGGCAGTATAATTATCTTTTAACACACATGGATAATTTTTTAACTTACAACCCACTGTGACAACGGGACAGGTAACCGTTTCCAGAAGCCGCTCAATTGCATATCGATTATCTTTCATGTGCATTGTATCGGAGAACACAATAAGACCATCAAATAAATTGAAATCCGGTAGTTTAACAATATTAATTTCTCCCCGATTCTGTTTCTCATTCTCAAACGCACCCGTAAACCACAGAAAGACTGCAATATTGCAGCCTCTGCTTTTACCTTATTCTTCTATACCTCGCAACATCTCTGCCTGTGCATCTGTATCAAGAGCCGTAATTAAAACCGCTATATTCTTATGACGCATAGCTTTATCCTCTTTGCGTAAAATTATTATAGTATAACAATTTATTGTACATCAAAGGCACTTTTAACGCAAGAGGTAATTGTATACTCAAGCAAATTGCGCTTATTGTTTGACTATTTGCAAAACTCAGCCAATTCCCCAAATGTATATCCCATCTCTTCCCACTTACTAAGCAGTTCATCCAAAATTTCACCATTGGTCTTCGATGTATTATGCAAAAGCACTACTGCTCCGGGATGCACTCTCCCCGTAAGCTTCTGAAACGCCTCATCATGACTAGGCTGATCATCCACATTCCAATCCACATATGCAAGGCTCCAGAAAAATGTGGAATACCCCATTTCCTTCGCCATCTTCAGATTCTGCGCACTGTATTTTCCCTGTGGAGGACGATAATACATAGGCATTTCCTGCCCTGTAATTTCACAATAAAGTGCCGCAGTATCATTCATCTCCTTTTCAAAGGCGCTTTTATCAGAAATTTTAGACATGTCCGGATGATGATATGTATGGTTCCCTACCGTATGCCCTTCCTCTACCATACGCTTTACCAGCTCAGGAGCGCTTTCCAAATAATGCCCTACCACAAAAAAGGTCGCCGAAACATTATGCTTTTTTAGTGCGTCCAAAATTGCTTCCGTATTACCATTTTCATAACCACAGTCAAAGGTAAGATATAATTTCTTTTCCTCACCCTCCGCCATATAGTAAGCATCATACTGCTTCATCTCCTGTATAGACGCATTTCCTGTGGGTTTACTGCCCTCTGCCCCAAAACCCAATCCCCAATTTTCGGTTTGAAATGCTACTCCCGAAGCTTCTCTGGCATCATGCACCGAGCCCGCAATATAACGTCCCACAAAAAACATTGCCACCAGAAGGCATATCGGTACAATGGCTTCTGCTATTTTGTAATTCTTCATAAGCTTTTCCTCCGCTTCATAACTACTAATAAATATATGTTGTTTATTCGCGGTTCATACCCTTTATAATCCCCTCATCACATCAAAAACACCTTCCAAATTAAGTCTTCCGTACCCCCATTCCCTGTTGGGATAGATGGTATCCTCCAATCTCTCTGCTCCTCTGATAAAATTACTTTTGACAGCTCTGGTATTTACAAATTCCATATTTCGTTCCACCACAGCCCATTGCATAAACTGCGCTACTGCTCCTGCTGTCAGAGCCGCCGCGAAGCTGCTTCCCGTTCTGCTTCCGGAAACTGTAGAAATATCCACACCCGGAGCTGCCATGTCCGGTCTGATTTTACCATTTCTGGAAAAACCTCTTCCGGAATTGATATAAAAGCTGTTATTACTTGCATTATATGCCGAAACACTGATAACCTCAGATGCCATGGCA
Organism: uncultured Lachnospiraceae bacterium; assembly: GCA_945609985.1. Lineage (GTDB taxonomy): Bacteria > Bacillota > Clostridia > Lachnospirales > Lachnospiraceae > Acetatifactor. The sequence continues at coordinate 14,331 of CALYZQ010000020.1, forward strand.
GGCTCTGTCAGAGTGATATAAGGAGTCGGACTCAAAAAATACACAGGTACATTCAAAAACTGTGATATCGGCAGCCACATATGAAAAACACCATTTCCGACATTATTGTCCGCAAACACCCGAAAGGTCCAGATTCCCGGCGTAGGTTCCTTTAATCTTACCAAAATCAATTCCTCTCCCGATGCCGGCTCTACCAGTGTGGTATCAATTGTAACAGTACTTTTTTCATATATGAAGCCGTAGGTAATACTTTGAGGAATTCCTAAACGTGCAGGGTTTATAGCCTCACCCCCGGGGGAAATTACACCGATATTTAAAGTATCCGGTAAACTCCCCCACATTTCCAGAAAAAAGCCTGTAGCCCCTTCTGCCACCCTGATTTCTACATCACGGTATACCCCCGCCTGCCTGGAGTCTATTCCAACCCTGCCGATATCTATTTCCTCCGAATTTCTGAAATCTCCCTGATAATGATGTGCCGCTTCTCCTTCGTTACCTCCGCATACTACCACGCAACGATTTTGCCTCAGGGCCGTTATTTCCAGATATCGTGACAATGCCGAACTACCATTGTGGTCCCCCATATTGGTGCCGAGACCGATACAAATTATTACAGGCCGTTCCGACAATATGGTAAAAGAATTGGCATAATTGACCGCCTGCATAATGTCATTCTCCTGATATGCAGGCACATTGTCCGGTATCAGATAATACTCCCTTAAGTATGGCTTACATTCTTTTAATTTTACCACCACAATATTAGCCTCCGAAGCTGCACCCAGATATGTCTGTTCTCCCCGTATATTACTTCCTGCCGCCACGCCTGCCAGTGCCGTGCCATGACCGTTCTCATCTCGGCTGGGTACAACTGTATAAGGGTCCTCCGACTGCAAAGCCCGGTTAATATCCTCCTGTGTATACTCAGAGCCATAGAGAAAACCCTCCGGCGGTGTACCGTTTTGTATGGTCTGGTCCCAGATTGCCAATATTCTGCTTCTTCCGCTTTCATCCACAAATACCGGATTCCTGTAATCAATCCCGGTATCAATAATACAGATTACCGTACCTCGACCGGTAAGATTTAAAGGAGAACGCTGCATCTGTACAATTCCTGCCGCAAATAAATTATTGGGGTCAAAGGGAACCTCCTGCATCAATCCATACAGCTTTGGAACACTTCTGTATTCAAAAAAATTAACCTCCAAATTGGGGATGACAGAACTGTTCAAATGTACAATATTGTAGTTATTATCAATGTCCTGATAGCAGACAACAGGTTCTAAGTTTGATAGATTTTCAATGGGGAAATCGGTGATATAATCGTAGACATCGTTTGAAAAGATGGCTTGTTTACAGTCCATGGTGACCTCGTATTTATGTGTTACTATATTATATGCAGGCGTGTTCAGGGATGAATATATATTTAGTTCGGGTGCTGACAGGGGACAGTTTTTTGTTCAGATATGCTAAGCATTCCGGTAAGCCTCAATGCGCGCTGACTGTGTCAGCAATGGCTGCCAAAGTCAGCTGAGTCTTTCCTCCATAGCATATAAATCACACAAAACTGACCCTGTCAGCATCCGAACTTATATACATTCTCCGCTCATAGGACGGGTCATATGGTATAAGGATACATAAATGCGAGGTAGGGGATATAGCAGAACTTGTAGCGTTTTTCGGAAGATGTCGTAAACGTAGATAGAGCGGGATGGAAGGGGAGCATGTCTATGTTTTTGTTCTTTGTGGAGGATGGTTGCATTTTCAAGCATTGCACTTTATAACTAGGGAAAATCGCTCACGGATGAGCGATTTAGGCGCGCTCATGCATGGACGCATGTGCACGCCGCCCCGGAAGTTACTAACTAACTTACGCAATGCTTAGAAAATACCCATCCGTAACTCAGAATCATAAAACATAAACATGCTCCCCTTCCTATACCGCTCTGCCTCATTCTACACTCCCCAAAACGCAAACAAGGGCATGGATTATCTCCATGCCCTTGCGGTATGTATCATAATTTACAATTTGAACTGCCCTACCAGACCCTGTAATCTGTCTGCCTGTGCAGAAAGCTCCTGACTGGTTGCGGATGTCTCCTGTGCCGCTGAAGAGTTGCTCTCAATTACTGTGGTAATCTGCTCAATACCAATCTCAACCTGGCTGATGGAATCTGCCTGATCGGTAGCCTTCACATTAATCTCCTGAACACTGTTAGCAAGTGCCTCAATACCTTCTGCTACCTTTTCCAAGGTCTCAGAGGTCTTATTGGTAATCATATTACCGTTTTCAACCTCATCAATAGCCTGCTGAATCAGCTGCTTTGTATTGATGGAAGACTGTGCACAATCGTTCGCCAATTTACCGATTTGGTCTGCAACAACTGCAAAACCACGTCCTGCTTCGCCTGCTCTTGCAGCCTCAATTGAAGCATTCAGTGACAACAGATTGGTCTGAGATGCAATATCTTCAATCTCAACAATAATCTTTTCAATATTACCGGAAGTCTCCTTAATACGCTCCATAGCATCCAACAGATTGCTCATTTCGCTCTGGCTTGCCTTAACTTCCTCTTTGAACTGAATTGCCTGTTCATAGGATTCATTGGTAATTACAACGGTATTCTTTGCAATATCGGTTACACCGTTTACCATTGCCGTAAGCTCTTCTACTGCACCTGCCTGATCGGAAGCACCTTCTGCCAAAGACTGTGCTGCACCTGCAAGCTGTTCAGCTCCAAGTGATACCTGTGAGGAAGCCTCATTAATCTCGGTCAGAGTATCACGTAGCTGCTCTCTCAGCTGGCGGATTGATACCAATAATCCCTTGAAATCTCCAATATATACATGTTCTTTTGTTGTATATGCCTGGAAATTTCCCTCAGCAATCTCTTTAAGCAGGCTATCTGCGTCTTCAATAACTTCCTGCATGAAACTACAGCTTGCTCTCATACTGTCTGCAAGTCTTCCCAGTTCATCCTTACCGTTATATGCAATCTGAACGTTAAGATTACCTTCTGAGAGCTGATGTGCTGCTCCTTCAAGCTCTTTAATAGGACTACTGATACTCTTGGCAAGCTTTCTTCCAAGTCTCATTGCTACTATAATAGAAACGCCTAATACCAAAAGAACAGCAAGATTAGCTACAACCATCAATGTTGTTGCGGTTGCCATGCTCTTCTTCGCATTTGTGTCCTCTTCTATCGCAATCTCTTCCAAATGAAGAGAAATACTGTCCACAATAGGCGTATATTTTTCTTTCATAATATTAGATGCTGTCTCATATTGGGCATAGCCGGTATTTTTCATCATTTCATCAAAAACAACTAAAGCCGCCTGTCTCTCTTCTTCCATTTTATCAATCTTGGACAGATCACCACTATAAGACTTTTTCATCTCCTGCAAAATGGCTCCCATTTCCTCCAGCTGCTCAGCTGCAACCGCCATTTCTGCTTTTGTCACTTTCAAATTCTGATCAACCATAGCAGTTAGTAACGCTTTTCTTGCAGATATTTCTGCATAACGTGCCTGCCATGTCTCGCTTGTCACTATATAGTTTTCATTATAAAATTGTTTGTATTGTGTACCGAAAAAGCCAAGCATTGCCAGCGCTACAATACTGGACACAACCGAAATAGCTATAACTATAATATAAGATTTTAACATTCTGTACTGAATTGCTGACTTATTCTTTGGTGCTTTCTTATTTATCTTCTCTTTCTTATTGTGCCTCTTCATAAAAATACCTCCGTAGTTACAAAAAGGAGCGGTACCCGGAAAATACCACTCCTTTTTAAGTTTACACTAAAATGTATTCAAATAAAATTACTTGTTAGCCTCATCAAGGTAAGCCTGCCAGGTATCTCTGGATGCTTCTGCCTGTGCTGCAGGAGTGTTATCCTTGTTGATAGCCCAGAAGAGCTGAGGTCCAAGGTCGATACCCGGTACCAGAGTATGGAAGGTTGTACGACCGTTCTTAAGCAATCTAGCGACTGTAAGATCTACGGACTCAGTATCTCTCATGCTTGAATAGTAGTTGGACTTGTAAGCAGAGTAATCTTCAAATCCAGGGACGGGCTCGGTGTAAAGATCGTAAGCAAATGCGATCTTCCAAGCCTTGTCTGCATCGTAGCATGCAGGGATTGCATATACGTTGTCCAAGTAGATGTTGGTGTAATCGCTAGCCTTAGGTCCCTTAGGGAAGCAAACGAAACCGAAGTCATCTTCCATACCCATCTCGTTGAACTGACGTGCCTTGTAGCACTCAGCGATGTTAAATACAGCCATACCAGTAGAGAATGCGGTGTTCCAGTAATCCCAAGCAGCATCTTCAGGATAGGAAGTGTGTGCATCATACTTCTCCCACATATCAAATGCCCAGTTAAGAGCCTCTAAGGTCTCCTCGGTCTCAACAGCGTTAACGTACTTGCCGTTCTCCATTCTTACGAAGTCACCACCGTTGGAGTATACAGCGTTGCAGTAAAGGTCAACGTTGAAGTTAGCCATACCGTAACGATCGATGATACCATCGTTGTCGGTATCAGCCTGAACCTGCTGACAAACTTCTTCAAACTTAGCCCATGTCCACTCGCCAGCTTCCTGCCAATCATAGATCTGCTGTGCAGTGATACCAGCTTCCTCAAGAAGTCTCTTGTTGAAGTACAAACCACCACGGGGCTCAGCTTCGATACCACGGAAGCCATATACAGCGCCACCCTTAGCGAACATCTGATGTACGCCTGAGCTCCACTTATCCTCGGAGAAGTCAAATACGCCAAGAGTAGAAACATCATACATAAGACCGGAATTCATAGCTGCGGTCAACTCACTACCCTGACGAAGACCGAATACATAGTACTCATCTCCACCAAGTGCTGCGTAGTCAGCGAAATCCTGAGGGGTAGAACCCCAGTCAGAAATGGTCATTTCCTTAATAGTAAAGTTGTAGGTTTCCTCTGCCCAGTCTAAGTACTCATAACGAGCCTCGGTATAAGCATCTTCAGCTGCCTTACGCTCACCATCACCTGACCACCAGTCACGGATGATAACCTCGATACCGCCAAGGTCAACAGTGTTGCCATCAGCATCAGTTCTAATGGTGTATGCACCAAGATCTTCCACAGAAGACTCAGTAGCTGCGTCAGTAGCTGCGTCAGTAGCTGCATCAGTAGACTCCTTTGCTGCATCATCAGAAGATGCAGGAGCATCAACCTGCTCATTGCCACATGCTGCAAGGCTAGCTGTCATAACAGTTGCCAAAGAAGCAGCAAGCACTCTTTTAACAATCTTACTTTTCATTTTAATATCCTCCTTAAAATATATACAAATCCCAACCTGCGTGTCCTACGCATTATGTTTTCCGGATCATAAAGGTAAAATCACGTCCGGTCGGGAAACGTATCAAAAAAATTACATCTTAATACCGGAACTACTCAAGCTTTCTACGAAGCCCTTCTGAGCAAACAGGTAAAGTACAATCAACGGAACAATTACCATTAAAGTACCGGTTGCAACGATACAGTTGGTATAACCAATGGATGCACCGGTTCCTACCTTCATAGTATTAATCATATAGTGGCTCAACTGGTCACCAATTCTTGTAACCTTATTGGACAACAGCGGCACTGCTCCGAGGAACATACTGGAGTAAAATCCATCCGTCCACTGCCATACAAAGGAAAACAGAAAACATGAGGTCAGGATAGGCTTTGCATCCGGAAGCATAATCTTAACAAAGGTCTTCAGGGTACCGCAACCATCTACATATGCAGCCTCTTCCAATTCCTTAGGTATGGTACGGAAGAACTGACGAATCATAAATATGTACAAGCCATTCTTCAGACCCATACAGCCCAAACTCATCAAATAATACGGCAGTACGGAACCTCTTAAGTTTATTGTATCACCTGTAATCAATTTTATCAAGCCAAAAATATCAAAATATTTAAAATGCAAGTGCAACGCAGTAGAAATTGTCTGAGGTGGTACAATAATTACCAGCATAACGCATGCAAACCAGAAATTCTTGAAGGGGAAATCAAATCTTGCAAATCCGTATCCTACAAGTGTTGACATTGCAATCTGGATAATTGCTATGGTGAGTGCAATGATAAAGGTATTAAACAATGTCTTTCCATAATCCATAAAGGTTGCCGCCAGCTGATAGTTTTCAGCGGTAAAATGCTGTGGTATGGAAATAACCATGGGATCGTATATATCCTCTTCTGCCATGAAGCTGATGGAAATCTTATTCAAAATCGGCTGCAAAATCAGGAAACACATACCGAACAACAGAATAAAACGGCTGATGCTTACTGATGCTCTCTTTGCAGTCCTTTTCACAAGATATCCCTGAGACTTACGGTTTCTTTCCCAATATAACCTGTTTCTTTCCTTCAGGGATAATTTATTTGTTTTTGTCTTACTCATAATAATATACCCCCTTAGAAATAATCAGTGAGGTGATTGCAATAAACACAATGATAATCAGGAAATACGCCCATGCCATCGCTGAAGCAAGACCATAATCCAAATACGCAATCATTGTGGTCTTAACCTTAGACATAACCTCATTGTCTGACTTCATACTAAAGTCGATGATGGTATATATCCAGTTAACCAGGAACAGCGAGCTTACCATAGGGAAGGTAATCTTCCATAAGCTCTCCCATGCAGTACAGCCCTCAATCGCAGCAGCTTCATACATGCTGGCGGAGATGGTCTGTAAACCGGACAAGAAAATAATAATCTGAATACCGGAGGAGATTGCAACATCATAAATACCGTCTACAATCTTAAATACCTCCTCGAAAATTCTGGAACCTACACCGGAGGTAATCAGAATATTCTTAATTGCATCCGTTACACTGGTACCGGCACCTTCCTTTTCAATCATATCCTGAACGGAGGAGAGCAATGAGTTATTGTACTCAACACCCAAAATAACACCGGAGGAAATGATAACCGGGAGAAAGAATACCGCTCTTACCAGTGCACGTCCTTTAAACTTCTGGTTCAATATCAAAGCTACGAAAAAGCTGAATACCATAATTGCCAGAGAGTTGATACACATCTTTGTAAAGGTATTGGTTACAAAACCTGAATACTGTGTATCTACTGTAAATGCTTCAACATAATTTGCAAGCTTTGTAAAGTTAAATGTAAAACCGGTTTTTCCGCTAACATCCACTTCACAAAAGCTCATGTATAATGACTCGAAGAACGGCTTTACCATAAATGCAAGGAATCCCAAGACAAATGGTAATATGAATATATATCCGGCAATTGCTTTCCGTTTTTGAAGACCCGCTAATTTCGTTTGTTTCTTCATAATAACAACCCTTTCTATTCCTTCCTACTTTTATCTAAGTTTATCGAACTACCATATAATCTCTTGCAGGAACTTTAATACCGTTTACTGCAAAATCTTCAAAAGTGTAATTCACATAAACCTTAGTACCATCTTCGTAAGTTGTACATACAACATCATTGCCTATATACTCATGGTCAACCATCTTCTGATTGTAGGTATGACCCAATTCCTTATTGAATCTGTTGTAAATCTCTACCATTCTATCCTTCCATGCGTCAAACGAAGCACCAAAATATTCGCTGTAGAGAGTCTTCTGCAGGGCAAAAGAACTTTCCTTCATAACTGTAAAGTATAATCCTGCACCATACTCAGCAGACATAAGCAGTTCATCCTTATAATCCTGAGTCAGGTTCAAAGCTTCACCGGTATAATCCAAATATCCGTGAACAGCCAACTGATAGAAAGGAACCTTCTTATCAATAATGGTATATTCTGTTCCCTTTAAGTCATTGTTTGTTACGATATCTACATAAGGAACCAGATATTCATTACCAGTGTTAATCATTACACCAATTCCGGAATCTTTAAGTGCTTTTACCTGTTCAATCTGCTTCAGCATTGCCGCCTGTCTGGATGTAACCTCTCCCTCACTATAGTTGGATGATAAGTCCTTACCGATATCGCGGAAGGATACGTTTGCTTCATACTTCTTAGCAGTATTACTAAGATTATCAATCACCTTCTGAATAACAGAGGGTTTCAACAGATAGTACACTTCCTCTTCCTTACGCTGACCATATGTAACCTTCGAGAAGGGATACAGCTCTACCTCTTCATCTGTTACATATCTCGCAGCATCTCTGGAAACTACAAATCCATTACCCCAGTCACTGTGATATGCATAATCGGTTACACCGTCAAGGTATACTTTAACACCATTAGCATTTGCATTGCTGACAAACTTCTTAAGATCCTTACTGCTACCAAGGTCAGATATCAACTTAGTCTTCTTCATGAGCTCCTGACGGATACCGCCATTTGCCCAACCACTGAGCTTAACAAACATATTATTGAAGCCTGCACCTTTAAGAGCAGTTACAATTTCATCAGCTTCCTTATAAGTAGTAAGCTTCAAAGGTCTGGAAGCAGGTACGCCCATCACCTGAGTAACCTTGTCAACCGCGCCAACAATTTCTACTGCAACGGGAGCTTCCTTATCAGTATTCATTGTAAACTCATCACCGTACTTGTCAGTCAGATAGGAACCATATGCCTTTGCCATATCAACATAGCTGTCAGAATCCACGAAACGATATCTGTTTACCAAATTCTCATCCGGCAGGGAATCCTGATACACGAACATGTTACCGGTAAATTTATCACCGATATCATACTGCGCACGATGTGCAATCTTATACTGTGCATTCGCAGAGTTAAAGCTGTTGGATTTACCACTGATATCAGCAACAACACTACCGTAAGTGTTACCATCCTCAAGGATACAGATAAATGAGTTACCCGCCTTTGAAATACCAAATACATTAAAGTGTGTTCTGGTCTCCAATACCACATCAGTTCTGTGGGTAGCCATGTTCCAACCGTAAAGGTTTGCAAAGTAGAAGTTCTGTGCAATCTTTCCGTTGTTGAAATTGATGATACCGCCGCCGCCTTCGGGAACCAGCATATATCCTTCTTCATCAACACCGCCTGCACCAAAGAAAGGCAGTACGTCAATTGCAATAATCGGATAATCCTCTCTGTATTCAAGCTCGCTCATAGGAATTTCAACCACTAAATCCTTACCCTCTAAACGATAAATAACGTTTACATTGAATACAGGGTCATCACTTGTCTTGCTTGTCAGGTCAAGCTTCTTATTTTCTTCGTGCTCCTCAGCAGTGTATCCTGCCTCCTGGAAATACTGCTCAAGCTTTACTCTGACATTATCCTTTGTATTGTCATAAAGGATGTAAACAACATCTGTTTCCAAAATAGGATAGTTTGCTAAAAGCTCATCCTTATTCTTCTGATCTTTTTTGCTCAACTTGTTGATATCCTTCTTGGAATATCTCTGATCCATCAAAGCCTTCTGATTAACATCCATCAGATTATAATACTTCATGTAATCAGCTTCTCTGATAACGGTAGGAAGGGTGTACTGCTTCTCCTGCTTACCTACAGAATAACACACCTTGATATAGTCATCGCCCTGTTCAATTTCGTAAATCTGGTTTACAATACCGAAGGTATAGTTGTCATAGAGCATTTTTTCAACACTCTGTGTACCATATGTTACAAACAGGGTAGACATAACCTTTCCTGCCTCTTGAGCTTTCTTGGAAGCAATGGGGTCGGATGCCGCACCATCAGGAATGGATTTCCATACTGCACCGGTATCCTTGACCAATACTTCGAAGTGAGTAGTTGTCGGATCCAAAGAGAACACCAACTCTTCACTTTCCAGCTTCATAATGTCCGTTGTACCTTCATATCTCTTTGCCTTGACGATTTCCTTTTCCTCCTCAACGGTTTTGGAGGTGGTAATGAAAACTACGCCGGCAATGATAAGTGCTAAAATAATAAACGGACCAATCAAACTTTTTAATTTTCTTATAATGGCAGCTTTCATTTCTGCCTTTTTAACTGATTTATCCTTTTTCATACCTGTTTCTCCCTACGATTTCAATCATCCTCTTTGCCACTATAATCGGAAGGACATTTCACGATACATAGAAACAAAATAGGAAAGTCCCTGCGTTATCATACTAAAGAACAAAAGTAATACGAATACAATAACCAGCATTGCAAACAGAGATGCAATTAAGAACAATACTGTCTTGCTAACACTATATTCGTGTACCTGAATCATCGCAGCTACAATCAACAGGGCCGCCCAAACCAGTGAAACAGTGTTCAATGTGTAATATAACTGAGCCTCTTCTGCCGTAACTACATTACTCATGAAAATCAACGGAATCTGAAGTAACGGGTAAGGTGTAAATGCATAGCAGGTTGCCATATAAATCTGGGACAATTTTCCCTTACCGTCAAACAATGTTGTCAAACCCCAGTTACCAACGCAGAACAACGCAAGTGGAAATACAATCGCTGCAATGTGCATGAAAATGTTAATTTCCGGCCAATAAACCTGATTAATCATAAATCCGGTAAAGTAAAGCTTACAAAGTTTTACCGCAACCGTAATAAACAAAATTGTGTTTGCTGCTGCAATAGAGCCTCTCTTTTCATGTGTTAAATCCCAAAAACCATCCAAGGGATGCGTGATGCAATAGAGCGCATATTTCAGCGATGCAAAATATTTCGTATAAGTCTCTTTCTTTTTTAACGATGCGAACATATTTTCCTCCATTCCATCTTATACTCTAAAGATATCTGCAGTATCAATCTGCCACTTGATTTTCTTGATTCTACCGATTGCCAGCGGAACGCAAAGAACAAGGAGCACTACTACAATAATCAATACAATGTTATCTTCTATCCATTCCTGACGATACTCCTTGAAGGCTCTGGAATAGTTGCTTCTGTCATACTTCAATTCAAAGTATTCCAATGCTTCCTTGTACTTCTCTTGACGAAGAAGGGTACGTCCGATACCGATATAAGCCAAATCATAATTACCGTTAATATCAATAACCTTCTGCCAGCTTTCTGCAGACTTCTCATATTCACCTGCTGTAAACTGATCCATCGCAGCAAATACCATGGCACCGAATTCGGTAGGTGTAAATACGGTAATACTTGCATCCTGCTGGTCAAGTACTATCAAATCATATCCCATATGTTCTACGGAAACAGGCAACTTGAAGTAACCTTCTGCATTACCACCGCCGCCACCGAACGCCCAAAGAAGTCTTCCCTGATCATTGTAGGTGAAAAGTCTTCCTCTTGTCTTGTCAACACAGGTATAAACATCATTATCAAAGGTAGTAATATCCGTAAATCTGGAAGGACCGTCAAAACCGCCTCCCTTGTCAAAATACAAATCTCCGATGATTCTGTTCTCACCATTTCTGATAAGAATATCGTTTCCAAGCAGATTCAGTCTTCTTACAGGATTAATCTTACCGGTTCTGATGTCTTCAGCCGCAATATTAAAGGCTGTGGTGTAAATGAATCCTGAATCATCTACATAAAGATTGCTGTATTCGGTAGGAACAAACGCCTCCATCTTTGCTCTCTGTGCTGCAGTAGCAAATTTCTTCTTCAGATAATCCACTACGGAATAGCTAACCGGTGTAGCACCGATAAATCCGGAGAACTCTCCATCGGGCTCAAACTTAATCAGACCCTTGTTTACGTTGGTAGCGATACAATATACACGACCTGCCTTATCAGTAATCAGTCTGTGAGGCTGAAAGCTTAAGGACTGGTCGAAGGTTGGATCATCAGGTTTTGTGAACTTAGTAACAAAGTTCAAATCCATATCCAGCTTGATAACACGCTCATTTCCCTTATCACAGATAAACATATGTCCATCCTCGGAAATGGAGATATCGGTGGGGCCTGACAAAGTATTCACTTCCTCATTTCCCTTAAAGCTTTCAATGTATCTCTTAACTTCAAATTTGTCATGTTCTGTACGCTCCATCTCAATGATACGGTTGTTACCGGTATCACAGATGTAGAGCATGTTTTCATGTACATATAAACTTTCTGCCAGGGTGAGCTTCTTATCAAGTCCAAGCTCTACAGATGTATATACTCCCGATACCGCATATGCGTCGGGACCGTACTGTACATCACCCCAATAATCGTAATTGTAGGTATAACCTTCTTCGGCCGCTGCTACTATGGAGGAACTTAATGCAATTACGACACTCGCCATCAGCGCGCCGACTCTTTTCATCACTTTTCTCATATTCCAATCCTCTTCCATATCAATCTTTCAAACCGGAACTTGCCATTGTCTCCAAAATCTGACTTTCGGATAAAATGAAGGTAAGAACCGGCACTATCATGATAATAACAGAAACCGCTGCACCCTGTCCTGTTCTGGCAATACCGCCGGCAAGGACCTGATTTAACGCATATACCAGTAACTTTCTCTCTTCAGAGTAAATATACATGGAAGCCGGGTTATTCCAAAGACCCTGAACGGAATAAATAATCATGGTCAACCATGCAGGCTTAACGTTGGGCATTACGATACCAATGAATAATCTCCACTCATTTGCGCCGTCAATCTTTGCCGCCTCGATAAGTGCCGTGGGCAGGCCTTCCATAAACTGCTTCATAAAGTAGAAGCCTGTAGTAGATGCAAATGCAGGGATAATGATTGCGTAGTAGGTATCAATCCAACCCAATGCATTGATAATTACGTAGTTGGGAATCTGGGTAACCATACCTGTAAACATCAGGGAGGTTACGGAGATTGCGAAGAATGTCTTACATCCGGGGAAATCGTACTTCGCAACAACGAAAGCAGCCATGGATGCAATAATCAAGTGTCCTGCCGTACCAACCACGGTAATAAATACAGTGTTAAATATGTACCTGGAAAAGGGCACCCAGGATTTACCCATAGTGACAAACAAATCCGCAAAGTTATCCAATGTAGGGTTCAATGCAAATATGGTAGGGGGAACCTTAAACAACTCATCCAATGGTTTCAAGGCACTGTTGATGGAGAACACCAACGGGAACGCCATTGCAATCGCCATTAAAACGAGGAAAAGGTAAACAAAGAAATCTCCCACTCTGGAACGGTTCGGTTTGCGTCTTTTTAATAATTTCAATTTGTGTTGTGTTTCTTTTTCTACTTTTACTTTGCTCATATCAGGTTCCTACTCTTCTTATCAGACTTTGAATTGCTTTGTTACATAAAATCATCATGAAAAACAGAATGGTTGCAATCGCTGATGCATAACCCATCTCAAATCTGGTAATACCATAGTCATACAAATGCGTTACGATGGTACGTGCCGCATAGTCGGTACTGGGATATCCGCAAAGAGCCATCGGAATAGCACTTACACCGAAGGAGTTGGTAATGGTCATAACCGCACCGAACATCAATGTCGGTTTCATATTAGGGAGGGTAATCCACCAAAGCTCCTGCCAACGATTCTTAATACCGTCAATGTACCCCGCCTCATAATATGCGCGGTCAACATTCTGCAAACTAGCAACGAATGCAAGGAATCCGGTACCCAAGCTCTGCCACAGGATAACAATCATACAAATCCAAAGCATGTATTTGGGATTTGACAGCCAAAGGATAGGTGCATCAATAAAACCTGCTTCAATCAAAAATCCGTTAATCCAACCGTACTGGTCTCCACGGAAGATAACCGTACTGAAGATATTAATCAGAGTACCTGCAATTGACGGAGCATAGAAAACTACGATTGCAATAGTACGTAACCATCTGGGCAACTCGTTAATCAGCCATGCAAACAGGAAAGATGCAAGGTAACCGAGAGGACCCGTGATGATAGCAATCATCAGGGTGTTTTTCACACCCGTGATGAAGATATCGTCCTGTAAAATCAGATTGAAGTAGTTATCAAGTCCGATAAATCGGGGAGTTTCCAATACGTTGTAGTATGTAAAACTCAAGAAAATGGATGATATTACAGGCAAAATGACAAACATAAAAAATATCACTGCGTAGGGAAGCAAGAACAAATAACACATTTTGCTTCTTTTTGCCTTCTTAAGACCAACCTTAAAATTATGTTTACGTAAAGTCCAATATTTCTTTAAATATTCTTTCATCTCAGCCTCCTACTCAAGTGGCATACCGAATTCGGCACGTTTCTTCGCAAGCTCGTCATTAATATCCATGGTGTAATCCAGAATTGTCTCTCTCGGATCTTCACCAGTCATAATGATACGACGGATTGCATTGGTGATGTGACGACCGGTAAAGTAACCACCGGGAACTTCTCGGATACCCACAGTCTGATCCCACTGTTCGTTCAACACCCTAATATTTTCAGCACTCCAGCCAAGCTGATTAAATGCTTCTCTGTTTGCAGTTGCATATCTTGCAGAAGCACCGAGTAACGCTTCCATTTCACGGCCGAATCTAACCTGTGTATCAGCAGAGCTCCACCACTTCATGAACTCCCATGCTTTCTGCTTCAAGCTTTCGCTCTCTTCCTTAAACATGATGGTTGCAGAGCCTGTGATAAAGTCAGAACGGTCAATATAGGTATTTCCGTTCTCATCCACTCTCTCTGTACCGGGGATGATTGTCATATCCCACAGACCACGGATTTCGGGTGCGGATACAACCAATGTATTGTAAGTACTGAAGGGTGCAATTGCCAAAGGCATTTCACCGGAACGGAAACGGGTTGCGAAGTCATATACCTGAGGCAAACCGTAGTCGGTAAAGTACTCGGTATAATCAGAAAATGCTGCTACACCTTCTTCATTATCAGTAATCGCCTTGGTACCTCTCTCGTTGTACATATCTCCGCCGTACTGATACAGCAGACAGAAGTACATGGAAATATCAGAGGTTGCTGCACCACTGCTTCCGGCCGCACAAGGGATACCAACGGACATATTGTTACACTGGATGGTAGGCAGGATTGCAATCAGGTCATCCCAGGTCTGGGGAAGCTCTAATTCAAGCTGCTCCATAATGTCCTTACGATAGAACATCATCTGGAAGGTCATTGTCTCGGGAAGTGCATACAATGCATCATCCAGTTTGTACTGCTCATAAGAGCTCTCAGAGAATCTGGTCAACACTTCATCCAAATCATCAAACTGTCTCAAATCTTCTGCAGCGCCACGAAGTGCGTAATCTACAGGAAGGTTTGCACCAACGGAAAGTGCAATGTTAGGTCCTCGTCCTGCAAGTACTGCATTCAGGACTGCGTCAGCACCTACGATCTGTACGTTTATCTTAATTCCTGTTTCCGGTGTGAAGGTGTCATCAACCATGGACTTCAAAATAGTACCCTGATCACGACCGGTCAGCACCCAAACATCAACTATTTCATCATCGCCTTCACCTTCGTAAACATCACCGACTGAGCTATAATCAACGGTGTAAGAAGCAACGAAGGACTTAATCTCATGCCATACCTTCTGGAAAGCATTTGCCTTATCCACAGGTACTTCAGCATCAGTACCACTGACAACCAGATAGTCGATATCCAGCTTGGACTCGCTCATATTCATGGAAGCAGTACCAAGTGCAGTAATATTATCCTTAAATCCTGCAAATTCAATTGTAATCTTATCAGGTCTCTTAACAAACTTCTCAAGCTGACGTGCCAGGGTCTGAACAGTTGCAATCTGATCTCCCTTCTGTCCGGTATAAAGAACAGTGTCATCAACCAGCTTGTAAAGACGCTTGTATTCCAAATCCATAGCCTCAATTACTTTAGGATATACTTTATCAATCTTATAATCTCTGTACGAATCAGGTGCAGAGCCGGTATAAACCAGGATGGTACGATACATCTGGTTCAAACGATATGTAGAGTCTTCGATTTCTCTTAAAATGGTACCGATTCCGCCAAGATTTGCCTCCAGACGGATAGTATGGCTACCCTTTGTAAGATAGAACTTATAAGGAGTTCCCTCATCATCGGCAAGAGTCATGGTGTTCCAATCATCACCGTACTCGAACTCAACTCTCATCGCTTCCTCAAAAGGAGTTACTCCATCAATATATAAACGTCTTGCGGATACGATACCTCTGGAATAATTCTGACGTCCTTTTACGGTAATATTATAGAAACCATCCTCAGGAACTTCAAAATCCCACTGAATCCACTGACCTGCAGTCTTCCAAGCCTCACCACCGGTGTAGTTTAAGATAGTTTTGTTTACACTATAAGGAGACGTGATAGCAGAACCACGGTCATACTTAGCATACAAAGAAGACTCTGAACGTAAGCTTGCATCCTCACCTTCGATTCTCTGTAAATATGTAAGTCCTTCTCCGGTTGCAGCACTTCCGGTCTGGGCGGCGAGATACTCTTCATATGTAGCCATCTCCTTTACTGCCTTCAGAGTTACTGCCTTCAGTGCGACAGGCTCATTCACGCCTTCGATGGTAACAGTATTCTCACCTTTTTCGAAGTAGAACTGGAAAGGCTCTTCAACATAGCCTCTGTCATCACGACAATATTCGCCCTGCCAGCCGAACTTTTCAACCTGAGTAGGACGGATTTCATTGCCACGGTTATCCACCTTAACCTCACCGCCATCAACCCACATTCTTGTGAATCTGATATTGCCGGCATTGGTAAAAGGC
>CALYZQ010000021.1 GCA_945609985.1 uncultured Lachnospiraceae bacterium
TGAGACGCATTTCTGATATACTGATAATATATACATACACTTATGGAGGTCATTATGGAAAATGTAAAGCAGGGATTTTGTAAGAATCCCATAATTACATCAATTTATACGGCAGATCCTGCGCCCATGGTTTATGGAGATACTCTGTATCTTTATACTACTCATGACGAGAATGAGCTTATCAACAATTTTTATACCATGTTCAATTGGCATTGTTATTCCACCAAGGATATGGTGAATTGGACCGACCACGGCCAAGTATTTTCCCTGGATGATATCAGCTGGGCGGATGACAGAGCATGGGCTCCTCAGGCAGTAGAAAGAAACGGCAAGTTCTATCTGTATTGTCCCGTACATAAGAAGGATGGCGGTATGGCAATTGCAGTAGGTGTTTCTGACAGTCCCACAGGTCCCTTCAAGGATTTGGGTTACCCCCTTGTGGACGAGGGTGACTGGAATGATATTGACCCCACAGTTTTCATTGATGATGACGGTCAGGCATATCTCTATTTTGGAAATCCCGAGCTTCGCTATGTACTTTTGAATGAGGACATGATTTCCTACAATGAGGAAGTTGGCGTGGTAAAGATTCCTATGACTGTGGAGTCTTTTGGAAAGGGCAGCCACATGACCGGCACTACCTATGCAGAGGGTCCCTGGTTTTACAAGAGAAACGGCCTTTACTACATGGTATATGCGGCATTCGGTCTGGAGAAGAAGGATGAGCATTTGGCTTATTCTACATCTACATCACCCACGGGTCCCTGGGTATACGGCGGTGTGCTGATGACAGAGGAGGGCGGTACCTTTACCAATCATCCCGGCATTGCAGATTTCAAGGGACATTCTTATCTGTTCTATCACACCGGAGAGCTTCCCGGAGGAAGTCTGTTCCACCGCAGTGTCTGTGTGGCAGAGTTTAATTACAATGAAGACGGTTCCATTGATACCATTGCAAAATGTGATGGCGTGTATGCAGTTTAATAAGTAAATTACGAATGCCCTTCGGAGAAGTAAGTTTCCGGAGGGTGTTTTATCCCTAAATAATTGAACTCTTCACATGGAAAGAGTATTAATGAAAGGAGCCGCCAATTGAGTTTGCTATGTGGGCAGCGGTGGTTGTAGTTTTTTAATTGTATGAGGAGAAGGATAACTATGGACAGGATAACACAAATAACAAAGATGGAAAATCATTTGAATGAAGCAACTGCTGCAGTAATGGAATTTGCAAAAGCGCTGGAATGGTTTGAAAAGTGTCAGTCAAAGATAAAGAAATTGTCCGATTATTATGGCAGTGAAGCGTGGTTTCAGGATTTGGAAGAATATGACAGAGGTCGATTACCTGAAGACTTAAAGTGCGGTGTGTTGTCTGAAGACGCCGTGTATAATGTGTTGGCGGACAATAGGGAATTGGCGATAAAAATGTTGGAGCTTGGTACGGCAATAATAAAAAAATAAAAAGTGTATATACAATTTACAAATTTATAGACTTATTGTATAATAATAGTGATGTTCATTAAATCTATACAAAAGAGGAACCGCCTATGGAAATGGTTAAATATATCTGTCCGATTATCTTGTTTATATTTTGTGTACTTTCGTTTTCTTTTATGGTGATTACTTTGTGGTCCGAAGGACGTAAAGATACGGAAAATAAGCTTCTTGCAGCATTCTGCTTCAGCAGTGCGGTATGGAGTCTGGGATTTGGCGCGTTAATTATTCAGACAGATGTGGAGTGGGCATATTATTGTCGTGTATTTGGTATGATTGGTACGATTCTGTACCTGATTACCGGCCAGATGCTGATTTCCTATTTATCCGGTATTAAGAAGTGCTGGGCGAATCTGTTTAATGGATTTGCAGCACTTGGTGTCATTGTGTATTTCATGACGGTAGAGCGCAATCAGACCATTTTCCAGTTAGATGTTACGGGCATGACTTACTCCTTTAAGGCAGGGTTGTTTAATACTATTTATACGGCATATAGTCTGATTTTGGCGTTGTTGATGTTCGGCATCAGTTTATATATGTGTTTTTCCAAAGTGAAGCGTATCAGGTTCTTTGGTAAGATATTTATGATTGCAGATATGGCAATGCTTTTAGGGACTGTTTTGGATACTGTTTTCCCTTTATTAGGCTTCAAGGCAATACCGGGAAGTACGCTAATGCAGTTTTGGGGTATGGTTGTGGTGTATTTGGCAATCCGTGCCAATAACCGTTCCAAAATCAATATTGCCAACATGTCAGAGTTTATATATTACTCGCTGGCAATGCCGGTTTTGGTGTTTGGTGCAGATAAACGTTTGAAGATTGCCAATGATGCTGCGGCTAAATTTTTGAAAATCGAACAAAGTCAGATTGAACGTAAAAATATAGGTTTTGAAATGCTTTTTGAGGTGAAAGATGACTCGGTATTTGCGTTTGATGAGATGGACAGGAACCTGGATATTGTCTGTGTGAAAAACCGGGTTTTCTGCAATGTTGCCATCAATAAAATTAAGGACAGATACGATGATGTCATAGGCTATATTGTAATTGTAACGGATCTTTCGGAGCGTATGAGAAATATGCAGCGTTTGGAGGAAGCAAAGAAAGAAGCGGAGTCAGCCAACCGTTCCAAGAGTGTATTCCTTGCAAATATGTCCCATGAAATCCGTACTCCCATGAATGCTATATTGGGATTTTCTGAGCTGGTGCTTAAGATGGATACCTCTGCGGAAGTTAGGGAATATGTGACGGATATCAAAAATTCCTGCCTGAATTTGCTGGCGGTGATTAATGACATATTGGATATCTCTAAGCTGGATTCGGGAAAAGCGGAGCTTGTATGCAGTAATTACAATACGGCGGCCCTCTTGCAGGATGTATATCATATCATGGATATCCAGGCAAAGAAAAAAGGACTGCAGTTCCAGATGAATACGGATCCCAGACTACCCAGCGAGCTTTATGGTGATAAGACCAGAGTAAGAGGTATCTTGATTAATCTGCTGAGTAATGCGGTGAAGTATACCGAAAAGGGAAGTGTTGTATTCATAGTGCGTCTCGTTGGTATGGAGAATAAAGTTGCGCGATTGGAATTTGCCATTACCGATACCGGAATCGGTCTCAAGGAAAGTGCCATGGAGCATCTGTTTGACAGCTTTGCGAGATTTGATTCAGAGCGCAACACGAATATTGAAGGTACCGGCTTGGGTCTGTCCATTGTAAACGGTTATGTGAAGCTGATGGGCGGTACGATAGAAGTTGACAGTATTTACGGCAGAGGCACCACCTTCACTGTCAATGTGGAGCAGGGAGTAGTGAACGGAACACCGATAAATCTGACCACATCGGCAAGTCAGGATAGTGATACCCTGAATGTAAGCGGTATGAAGATTCGGGATACACATGTTTTGGTGACGGATGATAACCAGATTAATCTGAAAGTAATTAAGAATACCTTAGAGTATTATGGACTTACGGTGACAACGGCTACTTGCGGAAAAGAAGCAATTGAGCAGTGTGCGGAAAAGGAATTTGACATTGTGTTTATGGACCATATGATGCCACAGATGGATGGTGTGGAGGCTATGCACAGGATACGTCAGCTTTCAGAGCATTATATGCCACAGGCAAAGGGTAAGATTGTGGTATTGACGGCTAATGCAATTGAAGGCGTAAGGAAGGAACTTCTGGATGCAGGTTTTGATGATTATTTAAGTAAGCCTATTAACTATCAGGAGTTGGAGCGTGTATTTGAACGATTTATTCCTAAGGATAGATTCTGGTCGGGTATTGATAACGATAAAAAGAAAGTGATTCAGGTGGTAGAACCGGCAGAAGAAAAACGACCGAAAATTTCCGTAGAACCGACGGCAATTCCGTCTCTGGAGGATTCCCTGCCGCAGGTTAATGTGGTAGCAGGACTGGAGTTGTGTAATGGTGATATGAATCTGTACAAGGATTTACTTCGGATTGTGTCTGAGATTTCACCGCAACAGCTAAAATCGGTGACTGATTATTGGAAAGCAAAAGATTATGAAAATTTTGTGATACAGATTCACAGTATGAAGTCGCAGCTGCTGAATATCGGCTATTCATTGCTGGCTGATAAGGCAAGGGCCTTGGAAATGGCCGGAAAAGAGGGCAGATATGATGAGATAGAAGAAAAACTGCCTGATTATATAACGTCATACAATGGCTTTTTGAAACAGTTAGAGGGCCTCAAATAAGATGTATAAATTCCATATCGATGCAGATACTACTTCTTAAACGAACATAAAGGAGAGCAGAAATATGGAGCATATGGATACGGTCAAATTATTAAAAAAATGTGACGCGGGTACCAAGATGGCAGTTTCATCCATTGATGAGGTGTTGGAAAGTGTAAAGGACAGTGAGTTGAAGCAGTTGTTGCAGGAGAGCAAAGATCATCATGAGAAACTGGAAAATGATATTTGCGCTTTGCTAAAGGAACATTCCGCAGCAGAAAAAGATCCCAGTCCTATCGCAAAGGGCATGTCATGGATGAAGACCAACATGAAGATGAGCATGGACAACAGTGATTTCACAGTGGCGGATTTGATTACAGATGGTTGTAATATGGGGGTAAAGACTCTGAACAGATATCTGAATCAGTACAAGGCTGCAGATGATAAGTCTAAGGCTATTTGCGGCAAATTGATTTCCATCGAGGAAGAGCTTTGCAAAGAACTGCGAGAATATTTGTAAGTAATATTGTACGATAAGAAGCCGGTGGTTTATCCCACCGGCTTCTTGGTATCAATACATTTAAAATATGCTCTTTGCAAAGTTGTATAAACCATGCTTCCATACCGTGAAGTCGTGTCCGCCTTCTGTTACATAGTAAACATGTTCAACACCATTGTCTGCAAGTGCCTCGTGATAATCCTTGGGGAAGTGGGTTACCACACCGTCTGATGCACCCTCTACAATCATGACAAAGGTTTTTAAGTCCTTGGGCAGAGTGAATGCCTCCTTGGTAAAGAGTCCCCCTGAAGAAATACCGAAATTGGTGTATGCCAGTACTCCCGGAGCGGGGCAGAAGGCACCGATATAACCGAAGGTTTCAGGCATGGTAACACCAATGTAAAGAGAGGTGCGTCCGCCCATGGAAAGACCTGCAATAGCGGTATTCTCACGGCCGGTTTTTACGGAATAATTTTTCTCGATAAATGGCATTAAGTCATCGCGTAAATCATTGATAAAATTATCAAATGCCTCGAAATGCTTGGGGGTATAAATGTCCTCGGGATTGCCTGCATCATTTGCTCTTGCGCGTACGTTTGGGATTACCACAATCATTTCTTTTGCTTCACCCTTTGCCCAGAGGTTACCGAATACGGCAGCAGGTTCTCCGCCCATCCACTCGTTGTGGTCGCCACCGATACCGTGCAGTAAGTAAAGTACCGGATACTGCTTGGTTTCATCATAATTTACGGGTAAAAGCAGGTTTGCCTTGCGTACTGTACCTGTGGTCTTGGATTCATAAGTGATTTCCTGAACGGCACTGTAGGTTACCCCCTCCAAAACAGTGTCAAAGCCTTTTGGTGCATCATAAGTAGTGCTCATTTTGTTATCCTCCTCTAATCTGTTTGTTTATCATTTGAAACATCGAATCAAGTATATCACAGGAAAAGAATTTTTACTACTGTAAAAGTTTCGATATGCAATTTAACAGATGTAAAATGTGTTGTATAATTGTAAGAAAAAGAGTATAATTAAGCTACTAAAGTATGGGCAAATTTTTATGTATGAAAGGATATCGTTATTATGAGTAAAACAATGTCAAGACCTGGCGAATTACAGGGGAAAGAATATAGTTATGATTCTTTCTTTAATGGCGAGGTGTTATTAAACAAAAAGAAAAATCATTTACCTGCAATGGGCTGGAACAGCTGGAATGCATTCGGAAGTGGCAATACCGCAGAACTCACCAAGGTTATGGCAGATAAGATTGTAGAGCTTGGATTGAAGGAGCTTGGTTATGAGTTTGTAGTGCTTGATGACGGCTGTTATAAATCTGAACGTGTGGACGGAGAACTTTCCAATGAGACACAGAAATTCCCCTTGGGCTTTAAGGAGCTTGGCGACTATATTCATACAAAGGGTCTTAAGTTTGGTATGTACAATGATATCGGAACCAATCTTTGTGCAGGTGCGGCAGTAGGTACCTGTTTCCATGAGGATGTGGATGCACAGTCCTACATTGACTGGGGTGTAGATTTCCTGAAGGTAGACAACTGCTATTATCTGTGGGATAATGCAACCTTTTCTGCCGGAACCAATGCCAAATTTGTGTATACACCGAATATCAAAGGCGTTCAGGTAGCGGGAGCAGGATATGATAAGTATTATGCAGCTGTTGACGGTGAACTTAACGGATGCGGATGTCGCATTCATGATGATTATGTGACTTATATCGGAACCTTTGATGGCACAAACACCGGCGTGACACCTATCGGTCCCATGAGCGGAGAATTGGTGATTAATGCCAAAGTACCTGCCGCAGGAGAGTATGATGTTACGATTACATATGCTACCGGTGAAGAGGTAGGTGTTGGAAGCTGGCTTCAGCTTGCTGTTGGCGAGAATCTTATTTTTGATGATTTCGTTCCTGCAACAGAGTCAACCACTGATTTTTCCGGAGCAATCACCATAAAGGCTACTCTGGAGGCCGGTGAGAACCGCATCCGTATTATGAATCACAGAAGACAGGAGAATACCCTGAATTCTTATGCGAAATTATTGGAAGGTTTGAATAAAGCAAATCCTAATCATGATGTAATTTTCTCTATCTGTGAGTGGGGTAAAACCCAGCCTCAGAATTGGGGATACAAGGTGGGTGATTCCTGGAGAATTTTGAATGACATTACATTCTTCGTGGGTTCTGACGGAAATCCCGGAAGGGCTATCTGGATGGAGCCCGGAACAGCCAGTGTAACCTCACAGTACAATAAGGCTGTAGTAATGGATGAATTCGCAGGTCTTGACAAGGGCTGGAATGACCCTGACATGCTGACTATCGGTATGAACGGACTGAACGATACCATGTGCAAAACCCATATGGCTATGTGGTGTATGATGAATTCACCCTTAATGCTGGGACTGGATTTACGTCGTGTAGAGCGTGGAGATGCACTGCATAATATTATTGCAAATAAGGAACTGATTGCACTGAATCAGGATGCACTCGGCATACAGGCGAAGCGTGTGTTTACAACCCTTGAGAATGCGTCACCTGCAGAATACATTACTGATATCAATCGTTGTGACATTCTGGTGAAGCCTCTTGCAGACGGTGATCTGGCAGTATCCTTTATCAATGTTAGTGAGCAGGTATGGGACGGTGAGCTTAGCGTATGTGCAGACTTTATTGTAGAGAAGCTGGGTGCAAAGATGGTAAATGCAGATGCGTTTAAGAATGCGGCTGAATATACTGTAACTGATTTGTGGACCGGAGCGGTTACAAAGCAGACAGAAGGCTGCTTTGCGGTAAGTCATCTTGAAGCATGTGACAGCGTGACAATCCGTATTAAGGCCTGCTAAGATGATGTCTGACCATATAGGTGAAGTTAAGGTAGAATGGTTTGCATCGGAGCTGGTAAGGCGAACGGAAAAGATTGCAGAGGATGCCGTATCTTACGGTTATGCCAAAGGTTGGCTGGAAGATATGGATGTGACGGGCAGAAAATTATCTCTAAGTCGTAAGGCTGCAGCCCGTATAGTACATCAGTTTATGCGGTTTGAATTAAGAGAAACGGAACTGCTGGACATAAGCCCTGCCGGTGAATTACAGGACTTGTACGATTGCAGAAGCTGTGTGATGCATGTGGCACAGGTGTATTGTAAAGGTATCATGGATGGTCTTCCATTTGGAGAAGAAAGTCTGATATTTGGGATGGAAGAGACGGTATGGGATGACGAATGTGCAGAGATTCTGGAACGATTATTTTGTCCGGGCAAGCGCAAGACAAGAGTAGTTCTGCAGCAGGGAGAACGTGTTGCTAAAGTACTTACATTATCGCAGGTAAAAGAATATTTGCAGCAAAAGGATACGATGCTGATTGATGTTCGTATATTGCATGACTTCCGTGAAAATCACATAAAAGGTGCCATGCATATAGCGATGAATGATATTCTGAAAAATCCGTATATGGTGTGTGAAAACCGTAAGCGGAGATTGCTTTTGTATTGTGAGGAAGGAAATCAAAGCGAAGTGGCGGCACAATGCCTGATAAATGCAGGTTATGAGAAAGTATACAGCTTTGCCTGGAACGGCAAGGAAATATAAATTAAACAAGGGGGTTCATTATGGAACAGCAGATTTTTACAAATGAAGTGATTTTGTCATGGCTTCAGTATTATGCTAAAAATACCACATTGGATTTGGAGCATGTGAAGCTGATTGATATTACCAAAAAGAATAAGAACGTGATTCCCACAGTAGAGGCGCACAAGACTACCATGGTGTTTACCAATGCGGGCATTGATGATATTTTCTACCGCCTTTGGAATGCAGGGCTGGGCGAGTGTGATGTATGGTATAATGAGGGCTCAGACCCTTCAGGTGAGATTTTGCACCAGAAGGTAAAGGATATGATTGACAGAGGAATTAACGCTTCTGCCGGCATGTTGATTATTAATCCCAACGCAAGAAATACAGCAAAAATTGGTCTGAGCAACGAAATGTTCCAGAGAGGCTCCATTCGTTATGTGGGTAGTGAAATCCGTGCCATTATCTTAAATAAGATGATGGTAGCGCCTCAGGATGACATATGCGTTATCGGTGGAGCAAGTATTGCAATCGAAACTGCACTTATGGCTCCGGAAGGTACTGTAATTGCCGTGGAATATAACGGTCAGGATAGGGATACATTGGAGGATAATGTAGCACATTTTGATTTGCACAATGTAAAAATAGTAGACCGCGTAGATGAGGACAGCATGAAGGATTGTCCGGTACCATCACTTGTGTTTATGGTGGCATCTGCAAGTACAGAGAAGGAACTGGAATATCTTGTAGGCGTTAATTCCAACATTAATGTAGTGCTCTATACACTGGATTTCAAGGTGGCAGCAGGTATTACAGGTACTCTTCAGGAATTAGGTCTGACTGATATTGATACTATTCAGGTGGCAATATCCAAGCTTGGAAGTAATAATACCTTTAAGCAGGAGCCGGCACCTTGGATTATTACTGCCAGAACCCGTACAAATGATTGATAATTTTGCACAAATGAGTTATAATGATTGAAAATAGCATTTCATAAGCAATTAGGGTGGAGAGCCAGATGAAGAGAAAAATTGCGGTTTGTGGTAATGGTTGGAGTAATGAATATTTAGAAGTGGTATTATCGGGTATTCGTAAATGCGCGGAGGAAAATAATACGGATATTTTTTTCCTGATGAATTATTCTGTGGGTAACGGTGAGGAATATAAAGATGTAGGTGACGCTAATGTTTTCAGATTGTTGGAATATGGGCAGTTTGATGGAGTGATTCTGCTGGCTAATACATTTCACTTGGCAGAAGAATTTGACTATTTAAGTGAGGCAATTCGCAAACTGAAAATACCTGCCATCAGTCTGGAATATCAAATGCCTGATATTGATTATTTGGGTACGGATAATTATTCGGGTATGCATGAGCTTTGTACACATCTTATTGAGGAGCATAATGCAAAGGAGATGTTATTTATCAGCGGTCCCGGTGGAAATGCTGAGAGTGACAGCAGAAGAAAAGCATTAGAGGATGTTTTGAAAGAACATCAGCTTTCTTTAAAAGACGATTATGTTATTTGCGGTAATTGGAATTATTTTGAAGTGCAGGAGCAATTACCGATATGGTTGGATGAGCATGCCAAATTACCGGATGTTATTGTATGTGCCAATGATGTTATGGCTATGGCAGCCGGAATGGTATTGAAAGAGAAGGGCATAGCAGTTCCGGAAGATGTAAAGTTAACCGGTTTTGATCATCTGTTGTCTGCCAGGACATTTTCCTCAACGATAACATCGGTTGATCGCAATTGGAATGATTTGGGTTACCAGGGAATGCAATATTTATTGCAGAAGCTGGAGGGAAGAGAGACTTCCGTTAATACCACAATTCCTTCTAAGATGGCTCCCGGAGAAAGCTGTGGCTGTAAACACAAGGAAGATGATGGTACAGATAGATATGAGCAGTTTGGGAATTACGACAGATATGTAAATACTTCTTTTTGGGAAGGACATTTGTGTGATATTGCAGAGCATATGTCAAATGTACGTACCGAAGAGGAATTTCACAAAAGCTTCAGTGAATACTTACAAAGGGATCATAAATATGAAGGCGAAGAACTGTACGTTTGCTTGACAGATAACTTCTTTTCTTCTCTGACAGGAGGTATGCCCCTGCTGGAGAGAGGATATACTGAAACTGTTGATGTGATTTGCGGTATCAAAGGCGGAGTGGCACAGGAAAGAACAAAAATAGATACAAAACAGTTGGTGCCCGGATATGATAGTGATAGTGAAAAAAGCAAAATATACATTTTCTTAGCGCTGTATAGTATAGATGGATGCTACGGATACGTGGTATTCGGTGAAGAAGTTCCTATGATGTATAATTATGCCTTGTTTTCCTGGATGAGAAATAATAAGCTGGTTTTTGAACGTGTAAGACAGAATATCGTGATGCAGGAGCTGAATAATCAGTTATCTAAACTGTCTGTTACGGATGGACTTACCGGTGTATATAACCGTATGGGATGTGAGAAGGTGGCATACCCCTATTTGAAGAAATGTCACAAAGAAGGCAAACGCGCAGTGCTTATGTTTGCCGACATTAATAAGATGAAAGTGATTAACGATAAGTACGGTCATTTGCAGGGCGATACGGCAATTTGCACAGTGGCTAATGCCATTAGGGAAGTGCTTAATGAAGAACAGTGGATTATCGTGCGCTACGGCGGTGACGAGTTCCTTATGGTCGGTGAGTGTACGGATGAGCAGCATCCTGTAAGACTGCTTCGCGATATCAGTGACCATTTGGAGAAGACTGCGCAACAGATGAAATTACCCTATCCGTTGAAAGCGGGAGTTGGTTTTGTGTTGGTGGAGCCGGATGAAGAATTGGATTTGTCAGAATGCCTCAAGAAAGCAGATGAAGCAATGTATCTGATGAAGAAAAAACAACACGGTGAAATGGAAGTATTGTCTGTTCACGTATGAAGCTACCTCTTATGGTAAGAGGTAGTTTTCTAAGAGCGAAGAATGAGAAGTGGAGAGGAAGACTACTATGGATATTATGCAGAATATGTACATAGATGAGATTGTACAGTTAGTGCGTGAAACCTCCGACACACAAAAGCTTTTGGAGACCCTTGAGAATTACCATGAGAATGATATCGCAGAGGCACTTGAATTTTTGACAAAAGAAGAACGTAGTGCACTCTACAGTGTATTGGGAATTGAGTGGGTTTCAGAGATTTTTGCGTATTTAGAGGATGCCTCTCCCTATTTTGAAGAATTGGAACTGGAGAAGGCAGCAGAAATCATTGAAAACATGGACTCTGATGATGCAGTCGATATTTTGGAGACCATGGATGAGGAAATCGGTGAAAAGCTGGTCAGCCTTATGGATGACGAGAGCAGCCGGGACATCCGTTTGATTCAGTCCTATGATGAGGATGAAATCGGCAGTAAGATGACTACAAATTTTATATCCGTGAAAAAGGGGATTTCCGTAAAGGAAGCCATGAAGGAAATGGTTGCCCAAGCGGAGGAAAACGATAATATTTATACCATTTATGTATATAATGAAGACGAAACCCTTTATGGAGCCATGGATTTGAAGGATTTGATAACTGCCAGAGCCCATGAGGATTTAGAGGATTACATTAGTCATGCATATCCGTATGTCTACGATTATGAGAAGGTTTCAGAGTGCCTGGAGAAAATCAGAGGGTATGCGGAAGATTCCATCCCGGTACTGGATGAACAGAACCGGATTTTAGGTGTTATTACGGCACAGGATATCATTGAGGTTGTGGATGATGAGATGGAAGATGACTACGCAAAGCTGGCAGGTTTGACGGAAGCAGAGGATTTGAACGAGACGTTACTCGACAGTATGAAGAAGCGTCTGCCCTGGTTGATAGTATTGTTGGGCCTGGGCATCGGTGTGTCTTCGGTGGTGGGAATCTTTGAATCCGTAGTATCACAGCTTGCCATTATTGTATGCTTCCAATCACTTATTTTAGGTATGGCAGGAAATGTGGGGACACAGTCTCTGGCGGTAACCATCCGAGTGCTTATGGATGAAAATGTGAGAAAATCACAAAAAGTACAGCTTTTGTTTAAAGAGATGCGTATCGGACTGTGCAACGGTTTACTGTTAGGAATCATATCTTTTGTATTTATAGGACTCTATGTGTATTTTGTAAAGCAATATGAGCTTATGTTTTCTTTTGCCGTATCCGGCTGTGTGGGAATTGCATTAGTGGTGGCAATGATTATTTCCAGTTTAGTGGGAACCGTAGTGCCACTGTTTTTCCACAAATTAAAGATTGACCCAGCTGTTGCTTCAGGTCCATTGATTACTACCATCAATGATTTGGTTGCGGTAATTTCATATTACGGATTGGCATGGGTTTTGTTAATAAATATTATGAAGTTGCAATAAGGAAAGATATATTTTTGTGCGTCGGAAGGATCCTTCCGGCGCATTTTGTTTTTTTTGGCAAGATGTGCAAGGCAATCGCAACATATCAAGATTGTTTTTGGTGTTGATTTATAGTAAAATAGTATAAAAATGATAAGATAAAATAATTATGGAGGTGCAATATGCCTAAAAAAGCAAAAGTTACAGTTCATCCGGCGTATGAAATCGGTGAGATTTCTCCCCGTGTTTATGCCGGCTTTTTGGAGCCTATCGGCAACATGGTAAACGGAAGTATGTTTAATCCGAAACATCCTACGGCTGATGAGAAGGGTCTCCGCCATGATTTTATTGATGCCATCAAAGCATCCGGTCTTCCCGCTACCCGTCTTCCGGGAGGAAACTATGTTTCCGGTTGGGATTGGAAGGATTCTATCGGACCTATGGATAAGAGAAAAGCACACCTTGACTTGGCATGGCATCAGTACTACACCAATGAAGTTGGACATGATGAATATTTACAGTGGGCTGAAATGGCTAATACAGAAGCTCTGTATACCATTAATCTTGGTACAGGCAATATCAATGATGCCATCAGCTGTATCGAATATACCAATCATCAGGGAGGTACCTATTGGTCTGATCTTCGTAGTGAGTACGGCCACAAAGATCCTTACGGAGTAAAGGTTTGGTATCTTGGTAACGAGATGGATGGTTATTGGCAGATTGGTTCTTATAAGAATGATCCCAGAGGATATGGTTTGCTTGCAAATGAAGTATCCAAGGCTATGAAGTGGGTTGATCCCAAGATTGAGACTGCTGCATGTGTATCCTGTTCCCCCAATATGTATCATTATCCTGATTGGGATATGCAGGTACTTAAGGAGTGCTATCACTCTGTAGATTATATCTCCATGCATCATTATCAGTCCGTTGTACTGGGAGATATTCCTACATACATGGGTGCATCCCGTTATTTTGAGGATTATATCAATACTGAAATTGCGCTTTGTGATTTTATGCAGGCAAAGTTAAAATCCGATAAGAAGATGATGCTTTCCTTTGATGAGTACGGTACCATGATGCGTCCTAAGGGAGATGTTCATTACGGACGTTATGAGTATCTGCATTACAGAAATAACTATAACTTCAATCCCAATGCTACTTATGTGCGTCATGATCCCAGCAACATGCCTAAGAGACCTTTCAGAGGCGGCGGAGACATGCTTGGTGCACTGAATAATGCATCCATCCTTATGACCTTCCTGCGTCATGCAGACCGTGTAAAGATTGGTTGTATGACAGGTGCATTACATGTTCTTGCAGCATGTGACGGTGAGCATGTATGGAGTACTGCAGCAGCACATCCTTATAAGCAGCTTATGCAGTATGGTAGAGGTACTTCCATGCGCACAAGCGTAGAGTGTGATACCTATGATATCCCCAGCTATATCGTGGATGATACCAATCAGTATTATGAGCAGGAGGGTGTTGATTTCATCGAGACTGCTGCAGCATACGATAAGGAGAAGGGTGAACTTAATATCTTTGTTATCAATCGTAACTGGGAAGCATCCAACGATATCGAACTGGATGTCAGCGGTTTTGAAGGAGCATCCTTCATCGAGCATATCGAGATGTTTACAGAGGATATGGAGGCTGCAAATACCTATGAGAATCCTGATGCTATCAAGCCTGTTATCAATACAGAGACCAAGTTTGAGAACGGAAGAGTAAATGGTAACGTGAAGTCCCTGTCTTGGAATGTATTCAGATTTAAAGTATAATTGTATGAAAGTGAGGAGCCGTGCACGAAAAGTGCGCGGCTCCTTTATCGTACAGGAAAGTGGGGGAGGGAGAGAGGCAGTGCTGTTTTGTGATTCTGTTTCCGGATGTGTATTTTCTAAGCATTGCGGGAAGGTGTTGGTAACTTACGGGTCGGCGCGCACGACACATCCATGTGCGAGCACGCCTAAATTGCACTTCCTTGTGCAATTTTCCCTGGATATATTATTGCAATGCTTGAAAATGCAGCCATCCTCCACCTAAGAACACAAAACAGAACTGCCGCTCTCCCTACCCCTTGCTTCCCCTGCCATAAAAAAAGAGCATGCGGACTTAACCTGCATGCTCTTTACTTTCAAACAAATCATCTCTGGTTATATTCTTAAGCCATTTTTCACTCTTGTATCTTTTGAGTACCCAGGGCCATTTTACAAATTCGTCAGTGCATAGGATGAAGTAGACCCAAAGCACCGGAAGTTTAAAGACGAAGGCGGCTAAGAAGCCCATGGGAACTGCATAAACCCACATGTCTATGGTATCGCAGATAAGTCCGAAACGGCTGTCTCCGCCGGCTCTGAAGATACCGGCTATGAGGGTAGTATTGACTGCAGTGCCGGTGATGTAATAGGTGTTAATCAACAGCATATATTTTAGGTAATGCATGGAGGTGGGAGAGAGACTCTCCTTTGCATAGGTAAGTACAATGGGGCTTGCAGCAAGTACAATCAGACCGCCAAGAATACCGCTTAAAACGGTTAAACGCATCAAGTGCTTTGCCTCCACACGGGCTTTCTTCAGTTTGTTTTCTCCCAAGGTATTACCGATTAAGATAGTACCGGCATTGGCAATACCAAAGCAAAGGATAGTACCAAAATTGCGGACAACAGTAACAAAGGAATTAGCGGCCACTGCATCAGTACCCAAGTGTCCTATGATTACGGCATACATGGAGAATGCCAGGCCCCACACCACATCGTTAGCCATGGCAGGCAGGGAGAGACGTACAAAGTCCTGAAACAGCATTTTGTTACGTACAAATAGGTGGCGGAAGCGCAGCTTCACATCCTTGCTGCGGTAGGATACTAAAAGGCATGCAATCAGCTCCACCAGTCGGGAGATGGAGGTTGCCAGTGCAACACCCATTGCCCCAAGCTTTGGAGCACCGAACAGTCCGAAGATAAAGGTTGCATTTAATAATACATTGAGTCCGAAGGTAATCATGTTAAGAATGGTACAGATGGTTACCCTGCCCACACTTCGAAGCACGGACAGATAGATTTCAATAACGCCCCAGCACAGATAGGCCACACTCATGCTTCGCAGATAAGAAGCTCCGATGGTAATCAATGCGGTGTCATTTGTAAAGATGCACATCAGTTGTCTGGGAATAATAAGAGCCAATCCTGCAAAAAGCAGACTGCATATCAGAGAAAAGCGCAGGGCAATTCCCTCCACTAATTCGATGGCGTGATAATCTCCTTTTCCGTAATACTGGGCGCAGAGCATGGTAACTCCGGTGCCAAGGCCATAAAATACCATAAAGAGTACAGAGGCATATTGGGATGCCAAAGATACTGCCGATATGGCATCCTGTCCCACGTAATTAAGCATTATGACATCAGCAGAGCTGACTGCGGCACTTAACAGGTTTTGAATAATGATGGGAAGCCCCAGCTTAAATATTTTACGATAAAAGTTTTTCTTTAGTTCATTAGAATTCATAATATTCTCCAAATATGAAAAATGATAAAAGCATACATGCGTACCACACATTATACTATAGCTTTGGGAAAAAGAAAAGCGTTTAACGGAACCATTCTTGCATGAACCATTCCGCAATGATATACTGAAAGAAGAAAATGCAAGAGGGTAAAGCGATGCGTTACAT
The DNA here is from genome assembly GCA_945609985.1 of uncultured Lachnospiraceae bacterium. Classification (GTDB taxonomy): domain Bacteria; phylum Bacillota; class Clostridia; order Lachnospirales; family Lachnospiraceae; genus Acetatifactor. The sequence goes on from CALYZQ010000021.1 coordinate 16,319, forward strand.
AAAACCACAATATTACGACACTTTTAAATGTACTGCTGATAAATGCCCGGACACCTGTTGTGCAGGCTGGCAGATTATGATAGATGAGGATTCCCTTAAGCGGTACGAATCCGTTACAGGAGAGTTTGGAGAACGCTTAAAGCATTCCATTGATTGGTCAGAGGGAAGCTTTTTGCAGAAGTGTGGCCGTTGTGCCATGTTAAATGATAGGAATCTCTGCGATTTGGTGATTGCCTGCGGAGAGGAAAGTTTGTGTGAGACCTGTAACAGATATCCCAGGCATATTGAGGAGTTTGAAGGACTTAGAGAGTATTCCCTGTCCATATCCTGCCCGGTAGCGGCAGAAATTGTCCTTGGCTGTGAAGAGCCTCTTAGTCTGATGGAGGAAGAAGATGAATCTGAGGATCCTCTGTGGGAGGAGTTTGAGGACTTTGACTTTTTATTGTTTACCAAATTAGAGGATGCCAGAGAGGTTATTTTTAAGCTGATACAGCAGAATGAGACAGCTTCTTTAGAAAAGTTCATGCAAGAGATTTTGAAGTTTGCAGGGGAGATGCAGGCGTGTGTGGATGAGGATAGGGTGTTTGATGTAGATGCCGTGATACAGGCATTTGCCAAGCTCCATGAGGATGCTGCATTAGGAGAGACAGCGGCGACATGCGATGAGGAGAAGCGCTTCTATAGGTTGAAGGATAGTTTTAGCATACTCTACAGCTTAGAGAGAATGCAGCCGGAGTGGACGGAAGTTTTGGATGAGACCTGGGATACACTCTATGCAGATGGTTTTGAGCAGTATCAAAAGCTTCGTACACGTTTTTTACAGCAGTATGGTGAGGGTGGAAACATGCAGAGAGAGTGGCATGTTTTTCAGAGGAATCTTTTGATGTTTTTCTTATATACCTATTTTTGTGGTGCGGTGTATGACGATTGGATTTACAGCAAAGTGGCACTTTCTGTATTTTCTGTTATTTTTGTACAGGAATTTGTAATGTGCAGGTACATTTTGGCCGATAACATTATTGATAAGCATGAGTGGGTGCAGTTGGCATACCGTTATGCCAGAGAAGTGGAACATTCAGATGACAATCTGAATCTTTTGGAGGAATGGTTACAGAATGAAAACGGTTAAAACTCTTTTTTATTCATTGGTTATAATCATATTGCTGGGATGTATTGCAGTATTGGTATGTGCATTGAATCCGTCACTGACACAGTCGTTGGCAGAGAAGATAAACGGAAGTGGTCAGACAGTTGATTCCAGGCCTTCTGAGCAGCCATCCGTAAATGTGAATTCGGGAGCAGATACCGGTATTAACTGGGATGTTGTAACAGTTTTTGGAGACGGTATCTATATTTCGCCATCCAGAGATGAATTGCAGCTGCCTGCTCAGAGCATTGACAAAACCGGTTTTGAGCAGATTGTGGATGACGCTGTTCAGATAAAAGATGACGAGGGAGACCGACTACAGGAAACCCTGAAAACGGGACCTTTAGGGCAGGGGTACAGCTTTGATAAGACCTATTATCCCTATTATCACATGCTTACGGATACCATGCAGCAGCTATATCGTCAGATTTATGCGAATGTTATGGAAGTAAATTCTGAATTTGTGCCTGTGGTTGGTGTCAATACAAATCAGCTGAAAAATGTATTTGAGGCGGTATATAATGATCATCCGGAGCTGTTTTGGCTGGAGACGGGTTATTCCTGCAAATATATGAGAAACGGTCTGTGTGTGGCTGTTACATTGCACTATAATCAGACGGCGTCCTGTTTGCAGGATTCCAAGATACTTTTTGATGCAAAGGCGAACGAGATTCTTGCCGGAGCAATGGGACTTTCCGATGCCGCCGCAAAAGAACAATATGTGTATGATACATTGGCACAGAAGGTGGAGTACCGGGCGGATGCAGGAATGAACCAGAGCGCCTACAGTGCGCTTGTGAATGGCGAGAGCGTATGTGCAGGCTATGCAAGGGCATTTCAGTATCTGTTACAGCAGTTGCAGATTCCCTGCTATTATTGTACCGGATTTTCCGGTGAAGACCATGCATGGAATATTGTGAAGCTGGGGAGTGAGTATTTTAATGTGGATGTGACATGGGATGATACGGACCCTGTAGGTTATGAGTATTACAATAAGACAGACGAAGAGTTTTCAAAAACCCATATCCGCACCGGATTGTCAGTTTATCTGCCGGCATGCGGACAAAAGAAGGTGCAGTCCTCCGTAGACGATTTGATTAATCCCAATCCACAGAAGCCTCTGGAATACGAGGAGGAAGAAGAGGAGTATGACCCTGAGTGGGAGGCTTATAAGAAGAAGCAGGAAAATCTTGAGAAGGCCGGAATCACTGAGGATGAGGTTCGGGAAACCATGGAAGAGTATTACGCGGATTGTCTGAAACAGATGGTGGAAGAAGGCGCGGGAATGCAACAGTTTACTAATGTCATTCCGGAGACGCTTTGGGACAAAGTAGAGCAGGCATACCTCGCTGAAAAACATAAGGCAGGATATGTGGATGAAGCATTGAAGCAACTGGGAAAAGAGAATTTTGCAATACAGCTGCAGGGACAACGCTTAGGAGGCGGCTACTACAGACTGTATCACAACATATCAACATGGTAAAAAATAAGGCTGTGGTATATTTATGCCACAGCCTTTTTATTACGAATGAATATGCTTTTTTAACGCTTCGAAGCTCTCAGGGCTCAAATCATGCTCAATGCGGCAGGCATCCTCAGAAGCGATTTCGGGAGGAACACCAAGGCTGGTAAGCCATTGAGAGAGAAGCTCGTGACGTTCATAAATCATCTCGGCAATATCTCTTCCGGACTCGGTAAGCGTGATAAAGCCCTCTTTAGATACCACAATATGTTCGCTTTCACGTAGATTTTTCATGGCAACACTGACACTGGATTTTTTGAAGCCCAGTTCTTCTGCAATATCCACAGAACGTACTACCGGATGACTTTTACTCAGCAATAAAATTGTTTCTAAATAATTTTCTGAGGATTCGTTTCTCTTCATACTCCCACGCCTTTCTGTAAGGGCAATAAACACCATAAGCAGAGTATATCACATTTTTTACGTTTGGGCAAGTTCACAGTTATTACACAAAATCCCACCGGTTTGATAATTAATTTATAAGTTTGTAGGAATAAACGGGACAAGACTTCATATATTGAAAAGAGATGGTTTGTAAAGGAGAAAAGATATGTCAGACAGTCTGTTAATGCTCTTTCCTGCAGAAAAGCGTTCCTTTTGGGAGTATGTAGCGAAAGAGGAAGGGAAGGTACAGGAGATTAGGCTGCGTCTTGGAAGACCGGTTGTACTCATAAGGCAGGGAGAAGAATTTTTCCTAAATAAGCAGGGAAAACTTACAAGCAGGCTATCGGAGGCGTATCTTGCAGATAAACAGGATCTGGAAGGTCTCCTTTTACATATTTGCAATTATTCCCTATATGCCTTTGAGGATGAAATCAGGCAGGGTTTCATTACGGTGAAAGGCGGTCATCGTGTAGGAATCGCCGGACAGGTTGTACTTGGTGAAAACGGACAAGTTCAAAGTATAAAGCATATTTCTTATATTAACATCCGTATTGCCCATGAGATGATAGGTGCAGCGGACAAGGTGCTTCCAATGGTTTATAAAGGCGGACAACCCTTAAATACACTGATTATTTCGCCTCCGGGATGCGGAAAAACCACGCTCCTTAGAGATTTAATCAGACAGGTGTCGGATGGTAATTCATACGGAAAGGGTGTATGCGTGGGAGTGGTGGACGAGCGTTCGGAGCTGGCGGGTTCTTATTTGGGAGTGGCACAGAATGACTTGGGATGCCGAAGTGATGTTTTGGATGCGTGTCCTAAGAAACTGGGAATGATGCTTCTTTTGCGGTCAATGACTCCCAAGGTAATCGCTATAGATGAGTTGGCAGGAGAAGCGGATATGGAGGCATTAAGAGCGGCCGCCGCCTGTGGAACGAAAGTGATTGCTACTATACACGGTGAAAGTATTCAGGATGTAAAGCGTAAATTCAATGAATTATTTGATGTCTATATCCTGCTGGAGAAAAGAGACGGTACCTGTAAAGTGCTGGAGACATACAGGAGGAAGGAAGAGGATGTTGAAGCTTTTGGGAGCAGTGCTGATTGGAGCAGGCTGCTTGGGGTTAGGACTTTGGAAAAAAGAGCAGCTTTGTGCGCGGGTGAGGGTGCTGAAGGAATTGCACCGTATTCTTGCGCTGTTGCGGAGTGAAATCCGGTATGGCAAGGCGACGCTTCCCGAGTGTTGCAGGCAGATTGGTGTGCACATGGTGGAACCGTACCGCAGCTGCCTTGCAGATATTTTTACGGAGATGCAGGAGAATACCGGAGAACGCTTTGAATCGGTGTTTGTAAAGCATTTTGAAAGCTGTTTAAAGGAAGAGGCGTTGACAAAAGAAGATAAAGAACTGTTTTTTGGATTTCTGACCATCGGAAGTTATACGGACGGGAAGATGCAGCAGGGGACAATGGAACAGGTAGAGGAGAAGCTTAGGGACAGGATAAAAGATTCGGAAACAGAGAATGTAGAAAAGAGCAGAATGGCCGTGGCACTTGGAGCAATGAGCGGTTTGTTTCTTGTGATAGTTCTGATATAGGCATATGCGGAATGTGAGGAAGTATGGGAGTAAGTCTGATTTTTAAAATAGCGGCGGTAGGTATTCTGGTTACCATATTGAGTCAGGTCTTAAAACATAGCGGCAGGGAGGAGCATGCTTTCCTAATCAGTCTTGCAGGGCTTGTTTTGGTATTGACATGGATCGTGCCGTACATATATGAGTTGTTTGTGACCATACAGACCTTGTTTGCATTGTAGTGGGGAGTAGTGAAATGGCGGAAGTAATAAAGGTTGGAGCCTTTGGAATTGTGGGAGTTATGCTGGCATTGCAGTTTAAGGGACAAAAGCCGGAGTACAGCATGTACATAGGGTTTGCATTGAGTATTCTGATTTTTTGCTATGTACTAAAACGCGCAGAAGTCATTATGCTGCAGCTTGATATCATCAGGAAATTTTTGGGAAGTGCGGAAGGGTATTTATCGATTCTGTTAAAGGTAATCGGCATTACTTATATATGCGAATTCAGTGCTTCTATCTGTAAGGATGCGGGATATGGAGCAGTGGCAGACCAGATAGAGATATTGGGAAAACTGTCTGTAATGCTTGCAGGTCTTCCCATTCTGTTTTCGATGATAGAACAGATACAGAGCTTTGTGTAGAAGGAAAAGGGTGAAAGCGTATGCCGGAACTGGGGCAGATTTGGCAGGATTATGATTTGGGAGTATTGGAAGAAGGGATTCAGACTCTGTTTCCGGACAGAACATTTTCTTTGACGGATGTCTTTTCAAAAATTTTGGGCGGAGATATTTTGGGAGCATTAAAGGAATTATTCTTTGGAGGAATTTCAGATATTTTTTTGATGCTTTCGGGAATGAAAAATATCTTTATCTGGCTGATTTTGCTTGGGATTATGTCCGCTCTGATGACACAGTTTATTGAAGTGTTTGACAAAAAGCAGATAGCAGATTTGTCCTTTTATTTTATGTACCTGCTTCTGTCAGTCATACTGTTGAAATGTTTTGGACAGGCTGTAGATACTGCTCACGCCGCGGTAGATAACATTGTACTATTTAATAAATTGTTGTTTCCAACCTATCTGATAGCAGTGGGAATTGCTACGGGAGGTGTTACCGTGGCGGCAAGCTATCATCTGCTGTTGTTAATCATTTTGGGTGTGGAGAGTATTTTTCTGGGTGTGGTATTACCGCTTATTCAAAGTTATGTCATGTTGTCGGTAATAAACGGAATCTGGATAGAAGAAAAGCTTTCCATGCTTATGGATTTGTTAAAAAAGAGTATTGGCTGGATACTAAAGGCAGCCATATCCGTAGTGACTGGAATCGGTGTATTTCAGGCGGTGATTACACCGGTGATTGATACGGTGAAATCATCTACTTTGAGAAAAGTGATTTCCGTAATACCGGGTGTGGGAAGCGCGGCAGAGGGGATGATGGAAATGGTGATGGGGTCTGCGCTCATTGTAAAAAACAGCATCGGAATCATTTTGTTAGTGCTCCTTATATTATTATGTGTTACCCCCCTGCTGCAGATATTTTTAACGGCATTTTTGTTAAAGGCGGCAGCGGCATTTATGGGGATTGTCAGCGATAAGAGAATTACGGCATGCGCAAACCACGCAGGGGAAGCGGGGATGCTTTTGTTCCGTACCGTAGGTTCTGCCATGTTTTTATTTTTGGTAACCATAGCGGTGATGGCTACGGCAGCAGGGAAATAATATTAGGGAGGTACATATGTTTTCGGATTTGTTTCGTTCCATTTGTCAGGTGGGTGTTTTTATGATATGCGCACAGGCGATTGTGCATTTCAGACCGAAGGGCTCCTATGAGAAGTATTTAAAGGTTTTGGTCAGTGTAATGATACTGATTCAGATTTTTTTGCCAATCAGCAGATTGTTTTCCAAGGATATACAGACAGATGTTACTGCCATGGTGAGAGAGTTTGAACAAAAGCTTAATCAGAGCATGACGGGAGTGGAGCAAAGTGTAGCCTCTTCCGAAAAGTATGCAGGAAAAATAGTGGAGAGGCAGCTTGATGAAATGCAAAAAGAGCAGCCTACAGAAGAGCAGTTACAGGAGGATGAACGGAAGGTTGAAAAAATTCAGATAAAGGTGGGGCAGTGAGATGAAACTGAAAAAATGGCTGAAGCGGGATAATCTGATTGTGTTGGTGCTTTTGGGGGTGTTGCTGTTTGTGATTTCTCTGCCTACAAAATCTGATGATTCTGTAAAAAAGGAAATAAGCAGTATACAAAACACAGACAGTGCAGTGGTGGAGACGGTAGCTTTAGGAAAGAGCAAAAAGGATTATGTGCAGGAGCTGGAAGAACGGTTAAAAGCCACGTTGTCCGATATGGAGGGAGTTGGGAAGGTTTCTGTGATGATTACCCTAAAGGCATCAGAGGAGCTTGTGCTGGAAAAGGATGAGTCTGTGAACCGCTCCAATACCAGTGAGGAGGATTCGGAAGGAGGAAAGCGGACGGTGTCGCAGCTTGAGTCCGGAGAAAGTACAGTCTATATCTCAAGTGGAAGCAATAGTGAACCCTATGTTATAAAGACACTTCTGCCTACCGTGGAAGGTGTGGTGGTCGTGGCACAGGGAGCAGGAACCGGTAATGTAAATAGGAATATTACGGAAATTGTCATGGCACTTTTCGGAGTGGAAGCCCATAAGGTGCAGGTTGTAAAAATGGGGAGCAGCAGGTAGCATATATTGTTTTTAGGGCTCATACAATGAAGTAGTAAATAAGAAAAAGGGAGAGTATCGTGAAAGAATTAATTAAGAAAAATCAGCTTATGATTACTGCACTTGCAATTATGATTGCCATTGCAGGGTATTTACAGTTTGCGGGAAAAAATCTGGAGGAGGATTTACTTTCGACAGGTACAGGGGACGAGATAAATCAGGTGGACTCAGGAGGAGTTATTACAGATAACTATACGTCAGAGGACTTACAGGAGAGTGCAGACTTGGACGTACTCCTTGATTTGTCCGAGGAGGATTTATTGGAAAATGCCACATCCGAGATTGCCAGTTTGGATTCTGATGTGGATGTGATTGTGGAAGATTATCTGGAGGAAGGTATGGAGGTGGTTGACAGTGCAGTGACTCCGGAGGAATTTGCAGGACAGGTGGCACAGGCAACACCGGAAGCCGGTGAGATTCCCGGAGAAGCAGTATTTACCGGGACCACAGGGGTGGAAATGCTTTCGGATGCGAAACTGCTAAAAGAACAGACCAGAGCAAAGAACAAAGAAACATTGATGGAGATTATTAACAGTGCGGGAATTACAGAGCAGCAGAAGCAGGAGGCTGTGAACGGTATGGTACAGATGACGGCAGTTGCGGAAAAGGAGACCGCGGCAGAGATTCTTTTGGAGGCAAAGGGATTTTCCGATGTGGTGGTAAGTATCAACGGTGACGCAGTGGATGTAGTGGTAAATGCACTTGAGCTTACAGATGCACAACGCGCACAAATTGAGGACATTGTTACCAGAAAAACAGATATCGCAGCTGAGAATATTATTATCAGCACAATTGTACAGTAGTCAATTTCACAGCAATACATATGGGTGTACAGTCTGCGCATAAAAATGCGTATGCTGTACACAATTTACGTATCAAAATGAATAAGATTGTGATATAATAAGCAAATAAGTATGATGGAAGAAAGAGGAAAACACATGAAGAGAGTTTTTTTGATTGTACTTGACAGCTTTGGAATCGGACAGATGCCGGATGCGGCAGAATATGGGGACAGGGATGTTAATACTTTGAGCAGCGTTTCGGAAAGTCTGTATTTTCATATGCCCAATATGGCAAAGCTTGGCTTATTTACCATAGATGGCGTGACCGTGGGAGAGCGGGTAGAAAAGCCCTTTGCGACCGTGGCGCGCATGACGGAGGCTTCAAAAGGAAAGGATACTACCATAGGTCATTGGGAGATTGCAGGTATCCGTTCAGACAGACCGCTTCCTACTTATCCGGAGGGATTCCCGAAGGAAGTGATTGATGAATTTAGTAAGAGGACAGGCAGAGGTGTGCTCTGTAATCTTCCCTATTCCGGTACAGAAGTGATTAAAGAGTATGGCGAAGAACATATGCAGACGGGATACCTGATTGTCTATACCTCTGCGGACAGTGTGTTCCAGATAGCAGCCCATGAGGAGATTGTACCGCTTAAACAGCTCTATGAATATTGTCATATTGCCAGAGAGATTTTACAGGGAGAGCACGGCGTGGGCAGGGTGATTGCCCGTCCCTTTGTAGGACCCATGGGAGGACCTTATACCCGTACCTCCAATCGTCATGATTATTCTCTGATGCCACCTGCACCTACCATGCTGGATGTATTGTGTGAGAATGGCAAGGAGGTCATAGCTGTAGGTAAGATACAGGACATTTTTGCAGGGAAGGGAATCACGGAATATGTGTATACCTCCGGCAATGAGGAAGGTATAGAGCGAACACTGGAATATATGGACAAGGATTTTGAAGGCTTGTGCTTTGTGAATCTGGTGGATTATGATTCTTTGTACGGTCACAGAAGGGATGTGGACGGATATGCAAAGGCGCTCAGCTATTTTGATGAGAAACTGCCCGAAATTATGGGTAAGATGCGCCCTGAGGATGTGCTGATGATTACGGCGGACCACGGTTGCGATCCGGCGTATTTGGAGACTACGGACCACACCAGAGAGTACACTCCTTTTATCATGTACGGACCGCAAATTGTGCCCGGAAATCTGGGAACAAGAAAAACCTTTGCAGATATAGCAGCTACTGTGGTACAATACTTCGGGATTGTTCCAAATTTTCCCGGAGAAAGTATGTTAAAGCATGGAGGATATAACATTGAGTAATTATACAGAAGAAATTAACCGTCGCCGCACCTTTGCGATTATTTCCCACCCCGATGCAGGTAAAACTACATTGACAGAAAAGTTCCTGCTTTACGGTGGAGCCATCAATCTGGCAGGAAGTGTTAAGGGTAAGGCAACTGCAAGACACGCTGTTTCAGACTGGATGGAAATCGAGAAGCAGAGAGGTATTTCCGTAACCTCCTCAGTACTTCAGTTTGAGTATGACGGCTATTGCATTAATATTTTGGATACTCCCGGACATCAGGATTTCTCGGAGGATACTTATCGAACCCTGATGGCAGCGGATTCTGCCGTGATGGTAATTGATGCGTCCAAGGGTGTAGAGGCACAGACCAGAAAATTGTTTAAGGTTTGTGTTATGAGAAAAATACCTATTTTTACTTTTATCAATAAGCTGGACCGTGATGCAAATGATACTTTCGAACTTTTGGATGATATCGAGAAGGAGCTTGGTATTGCAACCTGTCCCATCAACTGGCCTATCGGTTCAGGTAAGGGATTTAAGGGTGTGTACGACAGGGAAAAGAAGTGCATTATAGCGTATTCAGATACTGAGAAGGGAACCAAGGAAGGAACCGCTACCGAAATCCCGGTGGAGGATGAGGCGGCGCTTCGCCAGGTTATCGGTGATGAGGCGGCAGACAAGTTGCTTGAGGAGATTGAACTTTTGGACGGTGCCAGTGCAGAATTTGATCTGGATGCAGTCAGAAGCGGTGATTTAACTCCTGTATGCTTCGGCTCGGCACTGACCAACTTTGGTGTGGAAATCTTTTTGCAGCATTTCCTGAAAATGACTACAACACCTCTTTCAAGAAAGGCAGATATCGGTATTATTGAACCTACGGAAAAGGAATTTAGTGCCTTTGTATTTAAGATTCAGGCAAATATGAATAAGGCGCACAGGGACAGAATTGCTTTTATGCGTATCTGTTCCGGTAAGTTTGACGCCCAGATGGAGGTTCGTCATGTGCAGGGCAATAAGGTGATGAGACTGTCCCAGCCCCAACAGATTATGGCGGATGAGCGAAAGATTCTGTCAGAGGCTTATGCAGGAGATATTATCGGTGTATTTGATCCCGGCATTTTCTCCATCGGTGATACCCTTTGTATGCCTAAGGACAAGTTTCAATATGAGGGTATTCCTACTTTTGCACCGGAGCATTTTGCAAGGGTACGTCAGGTGGATACCATGAAGAGAAAGCAGTTTGTGAAGGGAATTGAGCAGATTGCCCAGGAAGGCGCCATTCAGATATTTCAGGAGTTTAACAGTGGTCTGGAGGAGATTATTGTAGGCGTTGTAGGTGTGCTTCAGTTTGATGTATTAAAGTATCGTCTGGAGAATGAATACAATGTGGAAATTCATTTAGAGAATCTGCCTTATGAGCATATCCGCTGGATAGAGAATAAGGATGAGGTAGACATTGCAAAGCTTGTAGGTACCTCTGATATGAAGAAGGTAAAGGATATGAAGGGGAATCCGTTACTTCTGTTTATCAATTCATGGAGTGTCGGCATGACTTTGGATCGTAACAAAGGGTTGATACTTTCTGAATTCAGTAGAAATTAATTGTTGTTTAGGGAGAAGAATGAAGAAAAAAAGAGTATGTAATATATTTCTTTTACTATGCATTTGCGGCATTGTTTGCAGCGGTTGTGCCGGGGAAGAACTACTAAACCGGGTGCCTAAAACAACGGCGCTTAATGCAAAAGAGAAAGAGCAGACTCCTGAGCCGGCAGTAACTTTGGAGCCTGCGGTATCTTATCTCAATGAGAATGCCTCCTGTTTTACCTATAACCGTTTAAGTGAGGCAGAAAAGCTCTGGTATAGAGATATGGAAAAGCTCTTGGGGAGCCTGTCAGAAAAAGGTATGCTTTCTGAGGAAGGAATTCGTCTGGGGCTTGATGAAACAGATATTGATAAAGTGTTTCAGTGCCTGTTAAACGACCATCCGGAGCTGTTTTATGTGGACGGATATACTTACACCAAATATATGTTGGGTGAGGAAATCCTGTCCATAGAATTTGCCGGAAACTATAATTTGGAGCCGGACACCGTAAAATTGCGGAAACAGGAGATAGAAGAGGCGGCAGATAAAATCCTTTCGGGGATATCCATGGAAGAGTCGGATTATGCCAAAATAAAGTATGTATATGAAACGCTGATATTAAATACGGATTATGATTTGACCGCACCGGATAATCAAAATATTTATTCAGTGTTTGTACATCACAAATCTGTTTGTCAGGGATATGCAAAAGCGACACAGTATTTATTGAACCGTCTGGGAGTGGAATGTACTCTGGTTCAGGGAGGCGTGGATACCGGTGAGGGACATGCATGGAATCTGGTAATGTCTGATTCAGGTTTCTATTATCTGGATACCACATGGGGGGATGTTCATTATCAAACAGGGGAAGAGCAGATACCGGCGGAAGGATATCCTGAGATAAACTACGATTATCTGTGCATTACCACTAAAGAGCTTCTGCGCACACATACGCTGACACCGTTGGTACCCATGCCGGAGTGTGTGGATACTAAGGATAATTTTTATGTGCGAGAGGGGACATATTTTACAGAGTATGACAGGGAACAGCTGGAAAAGGTATTTACACAAACGGATGGATTATCTAAACAGGTGGTAAATATAAGATGCAAGACACAGGAGTGCTTTCTGGAAATAAAGAATGCCCTGATTGATGAGTACGAAATATTTGAATATATGGATGCAGGGGAGGGGCAGATTTCCTACAGTCACAATGAGAAAGGATTATCCATGAGTTTTTGGGTGACAAATGAATAGGAAAATGTTATACTTGTAGTAATATGTATAGATTTGGAAGTTCCATATTTACACAATGTAGATAAAAGACTTCAGAATGGAGGATTCTATGGAAAGAGAAATAGATAAGAGTGCAGTGATTTTGACAGAGGAAAGCGGTATCGGCGCAGTTCAGATTGCTGATGATGTAGTGGCAATGATTGCATCCCTTGCTGCAACAGAGGTGGAAGGTGTCAGTGCTACCAATGGCAATATTACCAATGAGATTATGAATAAGGTTGCAAAGAAAAACATAAGCAGAGGTGTCAAAGTAGACATTCTCGGTCAGAATGTGATGGTGGATTTGACGGTAATAATGGATTATGGTTACAATATTCCCGCTACCTGTCAGAAGGTTCAGCTTAAGGTCAAGAATGCCATTGAAAATATGACCGGTCTTAACTGTACTGATGTGAACATCCGCATTGCAGCCATCAATATGAAGAAGGAAAAATAGGAATACTATGAGACGACACGAGTTACGAGAGCAGGTTTTTAAGCTATTATTCCGCATTGAGTTTAATACACCGGAGGATATGCCGGAGCAGTTGAATTTATATTGCAATGGTTTTGGTGCAGAGGAAGAAGGCGCACCTCTTAAGGTTGTGGATATGGAGAAGGCTTCGGACCGATTTGAACTGATTCAGGGAAAAATTGCAGATATCGATGCTTTAATTAATGAGAATACAGAGGGCTGGGATACCAACCGTATGGGTAAGGTAGAACTTACGGTACTTCGCCTTGCTGTTTTTGAGATGCTTTATGATGAGGATGTACCGACTAATGTGGCTATCAATGAAGCAGTGGAAATAGCCAAAAAGTACGGACAGGAAGGCTCAGGGGCTTTTGTAAATGCCATTCTGGGTAAGATTGCAAAGTCAGGTGATTAAAATTCGTAACGTATACACCGTGGGACAACTGAATGCTTATATTAAAAATATGTTCACGCAGGATTATCTCTTGCAGGCGCTGTTCGTTAAAGGCGAAGTCAGCAACTGCAAGTATCATTCCTCTGGACATATTTATTTTACGTTAAAGGATATTAAAGGAACCGTAAGCTGTGTAATGTTTGCAGGGAACCGTTCAGGACTTGGTTTTCGCCTTGCTGAAGGGCAGCAGGTGATTGTAGGCGGAACAGTGGATGTCTATGAGCGGGATGGCAAGTACCAGATGTATGCAAAACAGATTGTATTAGACGGCGCAGGACTTTTGTATGAGAAGTTTGAGCAGTTAAAGCGGGAATTGGATGAACTGGGCATGTTTGCGCCACAGTATAAGCAACCGATACCCAAGTACATCAAGACGCTTGGTGTGGTAACTGCCGACACGGGTGCAGCAGTCCGGGATATTATACAGATTGCTACCAGAAGAAATCCGTATGTGCAGATTATTCTTTATCCGGCCATTGTGCAGGGAGATGCAGCACCGGAAAGCATTGTGAAAGGAATCCGTGCGCTGGAAGCAATGAAGGTCGATGTGATGATTGTCGGCAGAGGCGGAGGCTCCATAGAGGATTTATGGGCCTTCAATGAGCGCGTGGTGGCACAGGCGGTATTTGATTGTACCATACCTATCATTTCTGCCGTGGGACATGAGACAGATACTACGATTATTGATTTTGTATCTGATTTGCGTGCTCCTACTCCGTCAGCGGCGGCAGAACTTGCGGTTACTGACGTAAGAGAAATTGAAGGTATGCTTGCAACGTTTGAAGAGCTGCTAAGCGGGAATATGAACCGTCATATCAGAATCGGCAGGGAGAGGATAAGGCAGTATGAAAGACAGCTTGCCTTGCTTAGCCCGGCAGGAAAGGTCAGGGAGCAGATGACCAGATGTATGCAGCTGGAAGAACGTCTGCAGGAAAAAATGCAGTCAATTCTTCGAAAGAAGCGGTATGATTTGCAGCTATATATAGAGAGAATGAAGGGTCTGTCCCCTTTGGAGAAGCTAAACAGCGGTTTTTCTTATGTGGAAGATGAGGAGGGTAAAAATATACGTTCCGTATCACAGATAAGAGAGGGGCAGGCGTTAACGATACAGGTAAGCGACGGTAGCATTCGCACGAAGGTAACAGGTGTGGAG